>NZ_FR885281.1:9887-33174 GCF_000436315.1 Parabacteroides sp. CAG:2
CGTCGTGTGGCCACGATCGTGCAAAGTTGCTTGAATAAGTCGGAGATCATGAATTTAGATTTATCGATTCCGGGACATAACGCTCCGGTCGTTTATTTTAAACTACGGTTGGTACCTGTACATGACCGGTATGTGATTATTTATATACGGAATGTGTCGGAGCTCGTTGAGCAGGAGAAAGCGAATGAGGCGTTAAGCAGTAAGTTGTCCGAAAGTCGGATGATGATGGAGCTTGCTTTGCAGAATAGCAAGATTACGACTTATTCTTTTAATTTCAGCCGATTTAAGTCTTGCGATAAAGTACATTGTAACCGTTGTTTCCAGTTTTATGGCACGACCAATAGTTTATTGAAACGTAATCAGTTCATCTGTCAGGCTTTGCCGCAACTTCGTCACCCGGACGATTCTGGCGACTTTTTCTATCTATTCAATACGATCCGTGCGAATAAATTGGATGAATATAAAATAGATTTTCGTCTAAAGAACGATGATAATACCTATCGGATCTATGAGGTGATCGGTAAGACGCATGAGAAGGATGAAAATGGTTTCCCGAATTTGATTGTTGGCTGTATGATCGATGATCAAGAACGATTGGAGTTTGAGGAAGACTTGATCTCAGCCAAGGAAAAAGCGGAGGAGGCGGATATGCTTAAGTCGACTTTCTTAGCGAATATGACCCATGAGATCCGTACACCATTGAACGCTATTGTCGGTTTCTCTGATTTGTTAGGAGTGGAGGAGGATTTGGAATTGCGTCAAAATTATATTAGCTTGATCAAGATGAACAATGATTTACTTTTAAGTATAGTCAATGATGTTTTGGATATTTCCAGAATCGAGTCTGATATGATGACATTTACTTATATGGATGTTTATTTACCTTCCTTTATGAAAGATCTATATAACTCCATACAATTACGTAAGCCGGAAGGGGTGGAAATAACCTTGGATGCATGTCCCGATATCATATTTAATATAGATCGAAATCGATTATGGCAAATCTGCATGAATTTATTGACGAATGCGGTTAAGCATACCAAGAAAGGTAGTATCTGGTTTGGGTATACGCTTGAGGCTGAGGAGAAAATGATTAAGTTTTATGTTTCGGATACAGGCTGTGGCATTCCCAAAGATGAATTGGATAATATCTTTGCTCGGTTCGTGCAATTAAGCGATTTTGAGCAAGGAATCGGATTGGGATTAGCAATTTGTAAAGGTCTGGTATTAAAAATGGGCGGTAATATTTCAGTGATGTCCGAAGAAGGATTTGGTTCTACATTTATTTTCACTTTACCTATGAAAAGACCCAATAGTTGGAAAAACTAGTGAACAATACTCTTTGAAATTCGGTTGTCTATATAAGAGATGATTTAGGTTGTAGTCAATTTCCATAATAAGCATTAACTTATATATGCTTTTGGTTTATGTTTTGCCATAAGAAATTCTGGACTTATGGCCTAATCTTTTTGTATCATACCTGTAATCAAAGATTTTATATGACGAAAATAGAAATAAAGAATTTATCTATTCTTTTCGGCCCGGAGAAAATGCGTGCGAAAAGAATGCTAGTAGCGGGAAAAAGTAAACAAGACATTTTGAAAGAAACGGGTTGCACGGTAGCTGTACGTAATGCGAACCTAAAAATTGAGGAAGGGGAGTTATTTGTGATAATGGGACTTTCCGGAAGTGGAAAATCTACGCTGTTACGTTGTATTAACCGATTGAACGAGCCCTCTTTGGGAGAAGTCTTTATCAACGGAAAAAACATAACGACTTCCTCGGATAAAGAATTATTGGATATACGGCGTAAGGAAATGGCTATGGTTTTCCAGCATTTTGGATTGCTGCCCCATCGCACGGTATTGAGTAATATCGCTTTTGGCTTGGAGTTACAAGGGGTTCCTAAAAAAGAAAGAGACCAGAAAGCTGTGGAAAGTGTAGCCCTAGTAGGGTTAAAAGGATACGAGAACCAGAAGGTTAGCGAGTTGTCTGGAGGTATGCAGCAACGTGTCGGATTGGCCCGTGCGATCGCGAATGATCCCGAGGTGCTCTTAATGGATGAGGCTTTTTCTGCCTTAGACCCATTGATCCGTGTACAGATGCAGGATGAGCTATTGAAACTACAAGAGAAGATGCAAAAAACGATCATCTTTATTACGCATGATCTTGACGAGGCGATTAAGTTGGGGGATCGTATCGCCATTATGAAAGACGGGGAGGTCGTGCAAGTAGGTACCCCTGAGGAGATCTTGACAGATCCGGCCAATCATTATGTCTCTAGATTTACGGAAAATGTAGATCGTGGACGTATCGTTACAGCCTCATCGATAATGATAACCCAGCCGGTTGTCGCTCGTATCCGTAAAGATGGCCCGGAGACCGTGTTGAGGAAAATGAAAGAGAAAAACTTATATGTATTGCCGGTCGTGGATGGAAATAGGCAATTTCTGGGCGAGGTTCGTTTGAAAGATGTCTTGGCTCTTCGGAAAGCGGGGAATCATGATCTTTCATCGATTGTGATGAAAGAGGTTCCTTCGGTTCTGGAAAACACGACGGTTGAGGATATGCTTCCTTTGTTACCGGAGATCCGGCAGGCCTTACCGGTCGTTAATGAGGCCAATCAATTGGCTGGCTTGGTTTCTACTTCATCGATTATAATCGAGATGACGGGGAAGGATAAAGAGGAAATAGATCAAATTGTTCAAAACGCGATAGAATTATGATAAATATAGGAAAATATATAGAGATTGCCATTAATTGGCTGACTGAGCATTTCGCTCGTTTTTTTGATGTGATAAATGATGGGGTCGGAGGATTTATCGATGCTTTTCAAGATGGGCTGACTTGGATTCCGTTTTATGTGATGATTTTGGGCTTGGCATTGTTGGCTTGGTTCAAGGCAGGAAAAGGAGTCGGCGTGTTCACGGCATTGGGTCTATTGTTAATTTACGGAATGGGTTTCTGGGTGGAAACGATGCAGACTTTGGCCTTGGTACTGTCTTCTACCATTATCGCCTTGATGATCGGAGTTCCGTTAGGAATTTGGACCGCACGCAGTGATCGGGCGGATAAGATCATCCATCCGGTCTTGGATTTGATGCAAACGATGCCGGCTTTCGTCTACTTGATACCAGCCGTTTTGTTTTTTGGTTTAGGTCCGGTACCCGGCGCTTTCGCAACGGTGATTTTCGCCATGCCCCCGGTTGTGCGGTTGACCGATCTGGGAATCCGTCAAGTCCCGGCCGATATTGTGGAGGCTACCCGCTCATTTGGCGCTACTTCCTTTCAGTTGCTTTATAAGGTGCAATTGCCATTGGCTTTGCCAACGATCATGACGGGAGTGAATCAAACGATCATGCTTTCACTTTCTATGGTAGTGATAGCGGCCATGATCTCGGCAGGAGGATTGGGTGAGATTGTCTTGCGAGGAATTACCCAAATGAAAATAGGTTTAGGTTTCGAAGGAGGTATAGCGGTCGTTATCTTGGCTATTATCTTGGATCGTATTACGCAGGGCTGGGCGAAAGGTAAAGTGAATAAACAAAAGAAATAAGAAACATAGAAAAGAAAGAAATAGATATATGAGACGATTTACGATTATTATTGGATGCTGTATGCTTTTGGTGACCTTGCAATTTATTTTCAGTTGTGTGGATAGCAAGGATCGAAAGAAAATATCGATAGCGTACGCTAATTGGGCGGAGGGCATCGCTATGACCAACTTAGCCAAAGTGATATTAGAGGATCAAGGATATCGGGTAACATTAAAAAATGCGGATATCGCCCCGATCTTTACTTCTGTCGCTTCGGGAAAAGCGGATGTGTTCATGGATGCATGGTTACCGGTGACCCATGCGGATTATATGGAACAATACGGGGACCGGCTTGAGACACTCGGAACGGTTTATGAGCATGCGAAATTGGGCTTGGTAGTTCCGGAGTACGTTACCATTCGTTCCATCGAGGATTTGAATGCCCATAAAGATCAATTTAAAGGTGAGATTATAGGGATCGATGCCGGCGCCGGTTTGATGAACTCGGCGGATAAGGCGGTTCAAGATTATTCTTTGGATTTTGATTTGAAATCTTCCAGTGGGGCTACGATGGTTGCTTTCTTGAAGAAATCGATTGATGCGAACGAATGGATCGTGGTTACCGGATGGACCCCTCATTGGATGTTCTCACGTTATCCGTTAAAATTCTTGGAAGACCCGAAAGAGGAATTTGGAGACTCGGAGCATATCGAGGTTATCGCTACGAAAGGATTCTCTGAGAAAGATCCATATGCAGCCTCTTTTTTCAAGAACTTTAAGTTAACCGATGAACAACTGAGCGAATTGATGTATTATATGGAAGACGGGACACGTACGGAATCGCGATCAGCCCGTGCTTGGCTTGAAAAACATCCCGAGATAATCAAATTATTCTTACCTTCGCAGGAGAATCAATTGAATGGGAGCCATGAGACAAATTAAGGGAGTCATATGTATTTTAATAAGTATCGTTATGTGTTGGTCTGCTTCAGCCGCAAACAATAAACGTTATGTGAATATCGTATTTATCGGGAATAGTATCACGTTTGGCGCCGGGTTACCGAAGCCTGTCCATGATGCGCCTCCTGTAAAGGCTGCGTTGTTTTTAAGCAAGTGCCCGGAAGTGGCTTCGGTCAAGTATTCCAATAGAGGACAGAGCGGCTGTACTACCGTTGATTATTTGCCGGATACGAATACGCTCTTCCCGTGGGCCGTACGTGCTGCCGATAAATTTAAGGATGAGACTTGGGCGGATTTGGTGTTCTCTATTATGCTGGGGACGAACGATAGCGCGATAGAAGGCACGAACGGCTGCCCGGTAACGCCCGAGCGGTATTATGAGAACATGAAGACAATTATCAATCGCTTATTAGCTTTATACCCGAATTGCCGTATTGTGGTACATCGTCCTCTATGGTATAGCCCGAATACGTATAATGGAGCTAAATATTTGGAAGAAGGCTTGCGAAGGCTCCAAGATTATTATCCGCAAATACAACGATTAGTCGATTATTATGCGTCTCATTTTCCCGGACAAGTCTTTCTGGGAGATACGAAAGGATTTGATTATTTTAAGGAAAACCATTTAACGGATTTCCAAGCGGAGAAGGGCAACGCCGGAGTGTTCTATCTTCATCCGAATGAGAAAGGAGCGGTCCGGTTAGGCGAATTGTGGAGTGAGGCGATTCGTCAGGCTTTAGGGCTTTGACCTCTATAAAAAAGCCATGCCATCCCAAGAAGACGACATGGCTTTTTAGGTCCATTTATAGGTATGACAAGCAAGTATTCGTTTATCTTTTTCCTAATTGATGATCCATTAATACGGCATGATGTTCTCCGTATAATTTAAGTTTCTCGACAATATTTTTCGCTGTAGCCTCTTCCTCTACCTGTTCCCGGACGAAACCCCATAGGAAATCTTGTGTCGCCTTGTCTTTCTCTTCGGAAGCGATATCGACAATCTTGTCGATCAATCCGGATACATGCACCTCATGCTCGTAGATATGCTGGAAAATCTCCAACGGCTCTCCCCATGCCGTAGGAACGGAATTAACTACTCCGATCGTCACTTGTCCGCCACGCTTGATTGAGTAATCGATCATTTTATAGGCATGTTCAAGTTCCTCTTGCGATTGTTTTAGCGTCCAATGCGCGAAACCATCCAGCCCTATCTGAGTGAAATGTACCGACATGGATAAATATAGGTTGGATGACCACATCTCCATGTTGATTTGCTCGTTTAGAGCATCTGATAATTTTCTGCTTAAAATCATAATGGCTTATTCTATTTTATGTTGTTTATAAATAGAACAAGCCATTATCGGTTTTGTTGAGTTTTTACGAAGGAAAGTGTATCGAGGTTATTTGATCTCGATTACTTTCTCGGCCATTTTAGCCTCTTCCTCAGTTCTTTTCGGTATGCTGATACTCAAGACGCCGTTCTCAACCTTCGCCTCAATCTTGTCTTTCTCTACATTGTCAGGCAAAACCATGGTTTGTTGGAACTTGCTATAAGAGAATTCGCGTCTCAGATAGCGTCCGTCTTTCTTATCCTCATTCTTTTCTTCTTTTTTCTCCATAGATACGACCAAGTTGTTGTTCTCATCGATCTTGATGTTGAAATCGTTCTTCGTCATACCGGGAGCGGCTACCTCAACTCGATAATCCTTATCGGATTCTATCACGTTGATGGCTGGAGCTGTAGAGTTTGCTTTTATCATCCAGTCGTTGTCAAATAAATCATTGAATACATACGGTAACCAATTTTGACTTCTTCTCATCGGTGTCATAATACAGTCCTCCAATTATTAGTTAAATATTCTATTTACTATTCTTATTTCTGAACTCGTCCTTTTTAATCTCGAATTCGCTATAGATACTTCAAATGGTATGCCAATCTGATAATGTGTGTGTTAACTCGGATGAAAGAGATTGAATAAGGTTTAATCCACGCATGGGGAACTTATGTTTCGGGGGATGCGGGTGCAGGGAATAATATCTTTTAGAAACTGGAATAAGATACAATGAAACGGGAATCTGTAATATTGGCATAATATACGTTATTTTGGCACGATAGAATGACGGGTTGGATAATAACTTTTATCTTTAGACGTTCTATTCATGAATCATATGGGATCATGTTATCTAAAACAGTAAAGCTATTATGTCTAGAAGTAAGGAATTGATTTTATTGGCCCAACGTATCCGGGCCTTGTCCCAGACGGGGTTGGTTTATTCATTAAGCGAGTACGATACGGAACGTTATGAAGAGTTGAGCCGCCTAAGTGATGAAATAACGGCTCTGGCTACCGGATTGAAGCCCGATGATGTAGCGAGTGGTTACCGCCCGGCCCAAGAGTATGTAACCCCGAAAGTCGATATCCGTGCGGTTGTCTTTAACGAGAAAGACGAGATTTTGCTGGTCCGTGAGAAAATGGACGGATGTTGGTCGTTGCCCGGCGGATGGAGCGATGTGGGGTATTCCCCGAAAGAGGTAGCGGCGAAAGAGGTGAAAGAGGAGACGGGCTTGGATGTGCTTCCGGTCCGCTTGCTGGCCGTGATGGATATGAGCAAGCATCCGCATCCCGCTATACCTTATTATGTATATAAGTTTTTTATCCTTTGCGAGTTAAAGGGCGGATCGTTTACCGAGACTTTCGATATCTTGGGGAAAGGTTTCTTTCGATTGGAGGAGTTGCCCCCGTTGTCCTTGGAGCGTGTGCTGCCGGAGCAGATCCAACGGATGTATGCCTATTATAAGCATCCGGGCGAAGATGTTTATCTGGATTAAGGATACTTTTGTACCTTCGCGACTTCATTTTAAAAACAATGTTATGAAAAGATATTGTCAGACCTTGGATCTGAAAGAGGATGAGCAGTTGATAAAAGAGTATTGCTATTGGCATTCGCCGGAACATATCTGGCCGGAGATACCGGAAGGAATCCGTGCGGTAGGGATCTTGAATATGGAGATTTACCGTTTGGGAACCCGGTTGTTCATGATCGTGGAGACGCCCGATGATTTTGATTGGGATGCGGCGTTCGCCCGTTTGGCGACGATGGATAAGCAAGCGGAATGGGAGGACTTCGTGGCGAGGTATCAGAAAGCCGCTCCGGGAAGCTCCTCGTCGGAGAAATGGCAGTTAATGGAATGTATGTTTAAATTGCCGGGCGCGAGTAAATAGACGGAAGGATGGAAAAACAAAAGAAACAATCGCTGGTGGCCGCCCCGGGAGGGAAATCTTATTTGGTCCCGTTTATCTTGATCACGAGTTTGTTCTTGCTTTGGGGATTCGCCCACGGACTCTTGGATGTGCTGAACAAGCATTTCCAAGGAGTCTTCACGATGACCAAGGCAGAGAGCGGCTTGGTGCAATTCTCTACGTATATCGCTTATTTCTTGATGGCGTTGCCGGCGGGAGCGTTCATGAAACGTTACGGATATAGGAAAGGGATTATCATGGGTTTGCTATTGTTCGCTATCGGAGCTTTCGGGTTTATCCCGGCGGCTTTTTTGCATTCGGCTACACCTTTCTTGATCGCCTTGTTTGTGATCGCTTGCGGGCTTTGTATCTTGGAGACGGCGGCGAATCCTTATTCTACGATATTGGGGCCGCCTGCTTCCGCCGCCCAACGGCTGAACTTATCCCAGTCTTTTAATGGATTAGGTTGGATATTGGGGCCATTGGTAGGTGGTTTGTTGATATTCGGGGCACCGGAGGGAGATTCGATGGCGTTGACTAAACCTTATATCTTGGTAGGTGGTATCGTCTTGTTCGTAGCGTTGCTTTTCTTTTTCACGAAGTTGCCGGAGATTAAGCTGGAAGAAGAGGAGGAGGTGACCGCTATTGTCGAGGAGAAACCCGCTGCCTCCCTATGGAAACGTAGGCAGTTTGTGCGTTCCGTGGTCGCCCAATTCTGTTATTGCGCCGCGCAGACGGGAATCTTCGGGTTCTTTATTAATTACGTGACGGAGATGGACCCGGGTATCAGTAATTTGCGAGCGTCTCGTATTTTGGCATTCGGTGGAATGGCCTTGTTTATGATCGGGCGTTTGAGCGGTAGTTTTACGATGAAGTGGTTGGCTCCGGGCCGCTTGCTGACTTGGTATTCTTTGTTGAGTGCCGTTTGTATGGCTTTGGTGGTGGCTTCCGTAGGTACGCTTTCACTATACGCTCTTTATTTATCCTTTTTCTTCATGTCCATCATGTTCCCTACGATTTTCGCGTTGGGGCTGGAAGGTATGGGCGTTTATACCAAGAAAGCCTCTTCTTATATCGTGATGGGAGTTGCCGGCGGCGCTTTCAGTCCGATGCTGATGGGATATATCGGCGAGGAGAATATGGCGCTGGGCTTCATCGTCCCGTTGATCGCTTTCTTGTATATCTTGTATTTCGCTATCAAATGCAAGCGGTAAATTTGGAATGCTGTTTTTTACTTATGGAATCCGGATAATAAACCAGCATGGCTTGTGTATGAAGGCTTGGGTTTCATGGGATAAATGTTACGCTCAAGCAATATCTGCTTATCTATATCGTTTTCATTTTAAATAAAATAAAAGAGAGTGGATATGAATAAAGGTTTGTTTTTGTGTGGGCTATTTATAGCTCTATTTCTGGCTGCTTGTGGGGATGATGAGGTTAAAATCGCTAATCAGATGACTTTATATTCAAGGCCGGATACGATTCATCTGGGGGGTGACTTAGGGATGGACTCCATATTGGTGAAGGGCTTCACGGCTTGTGAGGCGTATGATGCGAAATGGGGAACATTGCCCGGGGATGTTGCGCAAGAGTTTGATATGAATGCCTCTTATCTCTATTTCTCGTATGAGGCAAGGGTGGTTTCTTTAGAGGATAGTATTTATGATATAGGGCAGAACTCGTATGCGGAAGAGAAAGCGGGTTTTTTGAAGGATTTTAGTTCGCAAGGCTTCGTTATCAGTTCACAGCATATGCGAGATGATAAGAGGCAAGTGATAGCATGTACCTATTTAATATATGTAGAGAAGAACTCAGATGGAGAGAAGATCGATCGCTGGCTTCCTGTACGGCCGGAGGAGTTGCGATGGCGTTATCTTCGTGTAAACTTTGATCAATTAAAAAATATAGAATGATATGAGACATTTAATCGTTGTATGTTTAGCTTTTATGATGGGCCTTAATGTGGCTTGCTCACGGGTGGAAGATCTTGGTAAGGATGATTTGCATTCTGAACCGACGATAGAGATCGTAAGTGGTGATACCTTGGATATTGTAGGGTTCACTCTTGCGCATGAGCTGGCTACTAGTGAAGGGCGTTTGCCTTATAACGTAGGGGATGAGTTTGGTTATACGGGTTCTTACACCTATAAGTCCTATGTGGTAAGGACGGAATATACGTATCAGGATGATGGAAATAGTATTTGGGTTTGGGAGGATACATTGAGTTCAATAATAGGTTTTTATCCTTATCTTAGATCTGAGGTATATGATCTTGCGGATGTTCAGTTCCATATCCGGTCGTGCGCTCAAGGGGGATCGGTCTCTGTCGGGGAAAGGACGGATAGGTATGATACGGCTCTCCTCCATATCATTCGTTCCGCGAATGGAGAGGATATGGATGTATGGATTCCTTGTAAACCATCGGAATTGAGGTATCGGTGTGTTGTCTATCATTTGGAAGAGTGAACGTTTTAGCCAAGCTCCGGCAGTAGATAATACCCGGAGCTTGACCATATCATTATCACTGCAACATCTGCATCAACTTATCCAACTTCGGAGCCATGATGATCTCCGTACGGCGGTTCTTGCTACGCCCATCAGCGGTCTCGTTATCAGCGACCGGCATAAACTCCCCACGACCACAAGGTTGTATCTGTAGCGGATTCACCCCATAGTCCTTGGTAAGGATACGCACTACGGAAGTCGCACGGATCACGCTTAGATCCCAATTATCCTTGAATTGGGCGGTATTGATCGGCTTGCTGTCCGTATGGCCCTCTATATAAACGTCTATATCGTTTTGCTTATTCAACACCTCGGCCAACTTAGCCAACGCTTCCTTGCCTCGTTTATCGACCTTTGCGCTACCCGATTGGAACAGAAGCTTATCCGACATGGCTACATATACTTTACCATTTTTCTCGGTTACGGTCAGCTCGTCGCTGTTGAAACCCAGCAAAGCGTCTTTCACGCTACTCAACAGATTCTGTACCTTCGCGTTCTGCGCGTTCATCATATCCTGTAGCTCGTTGATGGTACGCTCACGCTCGTCCAGCTCACTCATCTTTTGCTGTAACAAGGCATTCAGCTTGTCCTGCTCACCCATATTGGTATTCAACATGGTCTGGTAATTACGGATATCACGCCCCATTGTGGTCGTATCCCTTATCAAGGCGGCGATCCGGTTGTTGAGTGCGTCGTTATCGTCCTTACATTTAATCAATTCCTCCTTCAAGACGTCGCCACGTCCGATCGCCTCCAAGCGGCCGTTCTCGGCAAGGAGGTATTTCTTTTTACTCACGCACGAAGAGCATAAAAGGAGTGCGGAGACCGAGATAAATAACAATCTTTTCATTTTACGCATAAAATTTCGTGCAATGTAATATTTATTACAATTTCCCACACGCAAGTTTAGGATATTTGTGTCTCATAAACCAATATTAAAGAATCAGCGGTATGAAAATAAGAGAAATAATACAAACGCTGTTCCCGACAAGAACTTGGAAACTAGCCGCTATCATAGCCGGAGGTGTCCTTTGCGGGCTGGGGTCTTATACCTTATATGCTTCCCGGGCGTGGACCTATTTGTCCGATGACCCGGCTACTTGCGTGAATTGCCACATCATGGGCCCTTATTACGCTACATGGAATCATAGCTCGCACAGCCGTAACGCCACTTGCAACGATTGCCATGTGCCGCACGAGAACGCCGTGAAGAAGTGGTTCTTCAAGGGTATGGACGGAATGCGCCACGCCTCGGTATTCATGATGCGAGGGGAACCGCAAGTGATACAGGCGATCGACGAGAGCGCGGAGGTAATCATGAATAACTGTATCCGTTGCCATACGCAGTTGAATACGGAATTCGTGAATACCGGAAGGATCGATCATGAGATGGCTATGGCGGGAGAAGGGAAAGCCTGCTGGGATTGCCATCGCGAGGTGCCGCACGGGGGTACGAACAGCCTGTCTTCCACACCGAACGCGTTGGTGCCTTATCCGAAGTCCGTATCGCCGGACTGGTTGAAAGATATGCTAAGTAAATAATAATAAATCAGTATAGTTATGGAAAAGAAATTAAAATCATGGCAAGGTTGGTTGCTGTTTGGAGGAACCATGGTCGTTGTTTTTGTTTTGGGTATGATCGCTGCTTCCGTGAACGAGAGACATGCGGAGGTCACTAGCGTAATGAATAATAGGAAGACGGAGATCACAGGAATCGAGGCTCGCAATGATAAGTTCGAACCGAATTATCCACGTGAGTACCAGACTTGGGAGGCTACGGCGGATACGAGTTTCAAGAGTTTATACAACGGGAATCAGGCGGTCGATGTGCTGGAGGCTCGTCCGGAAATGGTGATCCTTTGGGCCGGTTACGCTTTCTCTAAGGATTATTCTACCCCGAGAGGGCATATGCATGCGATCGAGGATATGCGTAACACGTTGCGTGTGGGCGCTCCGATGACAGAGAACGAGGGGCCGCAACCGGCTACTTGCTGGACTTGCAAAAGCCCGGATGTTCCCCGCATGATGCAAGCGATGGGCGTGGATAATTTCTATAAGGGCAAATGGGCTTCTCTGGGTAAAGAGATTATGAATCCGATCGGTTGCGCCGATTGCCATGAGCCGGAGAATATGAACCTGCATATCAGTCGCCCGGCTTTGATCGAGGCTTTCCAGCGTCAAGGCAAGGACATCACGAAAGCGACCCAGCAAGAGATGCGTTCCTTGGTTTGCGCGCAATGCCACGTGGAATATTATTTCAAGGGCGATGGCAAATACTTGACTTTCCCTTGGGATAAAGGTTCTACGGTTGAGGATATGGAGGCTTATTATGATGAGGCCGGTTTCTCCGATTATACGCATAAGCTAAGCCGTGCTCCTATTTTAAAGGCACAGCATCCGGATTATGAGATCTCCCAAATGGGTATCCATGCGCAGCGGGGTGTATCTTGCGCCGATTGCCATATGCCGTATAAGAGCGAGGGGGGCGTGAAATATAGTGACCACCATATCCAAAGCCCGTTGGCTATGATCGACCGTACGTGTCAGGTTTGCCACCGTGAGAGCGAGGAGACCTTACGCAATAATGTGTACGAGCGTCAGAATAAGGCGAACGAGATGCGTAACCGTTTGGAGACCGAGTTGGCGAAAGCGCATATCGAGGCGAAGTTCGCGTGGGATAAGGGGGCTACCGAGGATCAGATGAAAGATGTATTGAAACTGATCCGTCAGGCACAATGGCGTTGGGATTTCGGCGTGGCTTCTCATGGTGGTGCGTTCCACGCTCCGCAAGAGATTCAAAGGATATTAGGCAATGGATTGGATAAGGCGATGCAGGCTCGTCTGGCTACTGCGAAAGTGTTAGCGAAATTAGGTTATACGGATGATGTTCCGATGCCGGACTTCTCTACGAAAGAAAAGGCTCAGCAATATATCGGTTTGGATATGGCCGCTGAACGTACCGCCAAGGAAAAATTCCTGAATACGATCGTTCCTCAATGGGTGAAAGAGGCGCAAGAAAATAATCGTTTAGCGAAGAACATTTGATTATGTGGAAACAACCTTGGGGATCTGCTGAAGGCTGGGCCATCTGTGCCGGTTTACTGATTACGGGATTTGGCTTGCAACTGATCACTGGCCCGGTTCAGGCAGGGTTGTTCCAATATCCGGTGAATGTGGCCGGAGGATTGATTTTTCTGCTGGTTCTATGTATAGGGTTTGTTGTTAGCCGGAAAATCACGGTTGTCCAGTGGTTTTCCGGGTTAACGGCGAGCATTACCTCTTTGTCGGCTCTTTTGTCAGTTGTGTTGGTTATGGGATTTGTGGGTCCGGGTATCGAGCGGATTACGATGTCGTGGCCTTTTGTCCTGCTGTTTCTCTATTTCTTGTTTGTCTTGGGCTTTGTCACATTGAAGCGTATCGTATCGTTTCGCTGGCGGGATGTTCCGTTTATGCTGAACCATGCCGGCTTATTTATCACGCTGCTGGCGGCGATCTTGGGAAACGGGGATTTACGCCGTTTACGGATGACGGTTCCGTTGGAGAATCCCGAGTGGAGGGCTTCGGACGAGAAGAATGAGATGATAGAGCTACCGCTCGCCATCGAGCTTCGTTCGTTTACGATCGATGAATATCCTCCTAAGTTAATGCTGATCGACAATACGACCGGAAAAGCGCTTCCCGAAAAGCAACCCGAGAATCTATTGGTAGAGGAAACTCCCTTGGCCGGGAACCTGCAAGGCTGGAAGGTTGAGGTTACCCGTTCACTACCGATGGCAGCTTGCGTGATGGGGCAGGATACGGTAAACTTCGTGGAATTTCACTCCGAGGGGGCGACCACCGCTTTATACGTAAAAGCACGTAACGAACTTACCGGACGGCAGAAGGAAGGCTGGGTGAGTTGTGGCAGCTATATCTTCCCATATATATCGCTCCAGCTGGATGATGCGGTTAGCATGGTGATGCCGGAACGGGAACCGAGACGCTTTGCCTCGGACGTTATGGTCTATACGAAAGATAAACAGACCAAGGAGGCGTGTATCGAGGTGAATAAGCCGCTCTCTATCGCCGGATGGAAAATCTACCAGTTGAGTTACGACGAGACGAAAGGTAAATGGAGCCGGATGAGTGTATTTGAGTTGGTAAGAGATCCATGGTTGCCGATCGTTTATACAGGGATCTTAATGATGATAGCCGGGGCGATCGGATTATTCCTGTCCGCTCCCGTAAAAAAAGAATAGTATGGATTGGAGTTACTTTATTTATTTCGCCGCTCCGGCGTTACTTTGCTGGATAGGTGGGGCATGGTTGGCTTATCGTCCTTCTTTTTCCAAGGGGGCTGTCGCTTGGACCGTGTTTGGCTTGGTTATATTTTCCGCTTTTATCGTAGGGATGTGGATCTCGTTGGAGAGGCCGCCCTTGCGCACGATGGGCGAGACTCGTTTATGGTATTCTTTCTTCTTGCCGGTGGCGGGCGTGATCACTTATGTCCGTTGGCGGTATAAATGGATACTTTCCTTTAGTACATTGTTGGCCTTTGTCTTTATCTGTGTCAATCTGTTTAAGCCGGAGATACATAACAAGACCTTGATGCCCGCTTTGCAAAGCCCGTGGTTCGCTCCGCACGTGATAGTCTATATGTTCTCTTACGCCATGCTGGGCGCCGCTGCCCTTATCGCCATTTACCTGCTGATCCGTGCGAGGAAGAAGGGGATTGACGAGGGGATGATGAGTTTATGCGATAACTTGGTATATGTCGGTATGGCCTTCCTCACGATTGGGATGCTGTTCGGCGCTTTATGGGCCAAGGAGGCGTGGGGGCATTATTGGAATTGGGACCCGAAGGAGACATGGGCGGCTGCCACTTGGTTGGGGTACTTGATTTATATCCATTATCGCCTTCGTCATCACTTGCGTTATTCGGCGGCGTTGGGGCTTTTGGTTTTCTCTTTTCTTTTGCTACAGGTGTGTTGGATTGGCGTGAATTATCTACCCTCCGCACGAGGATATAGTGTACATACTTATAATATGGAATAATTAAAATCAGAGGTATATGAAAAAACTAGTTGTTTTAGTAGCGGGCTTGCTCTCTGTGGCCCTTTTCGCGCAAGCGGAAGAAACACAAAATACGAAAGAGAATACGTTTTCGATGAAAGTGCAGATACGTCCGAGAGCCGAGTACCGGAACGGGGTCTTATTCCCCCGGCCTAAAGATGCCGAGTCCACCGGGTTTATCAATAACCGTGCCCGCTTTTCTTTGGGGTATGAGCGGGATCGTTTGTCTATCGGTTTGTCCGCGCAACATGTTGGCGTATGGGGGCAGGATCCTCAAATCGATAAGAATGGTCGTTTTATCTTGAATGAGGCGTGGGCGAAACTGGATTTCGGATCGGGTTTCTTCGCTAAGTTAGGTCGCCAGTCGTTGGTATACGATGACGAGCGTATCATGGGTGCGTTGGATTGGAACGTGGCCGGTCGTTATCACGACGCTTTGAAACTGGGCTATGAGAACACGAATAACCAACTGCATTTAATTCTTGCGTTCAACCAGAATGATGAGAAAACGATCGGAGGAACGTATTACGCTCCGGGCGCGCAACCCTATAAAACAATGCAAACCCTTTGGTATAAGCATCTCTTCGACAAGAGTTTTAACGCATCCTTCTTGTTTATGAACTTAGGGATGGAAGGCGGTGATGCCGAGAAACAAAACTCGGATACAAAATACCTGCAAACGTTGGGAACGAACCTGATCTATACGCCTAGCCACTGGATGGTAGGCGGTATGTTCTATTATCAATTCGGCAAGACGAAAAGCGGACGGGATGTTTCCGCTTTTTTATGGGCGGTAAACGCCGCTTATCAAATCGATCCGCAATGGAAGATCGGTGTAGGTAGTGATTATCTGAGTGGCTCGGATGGGGCCGACGGGAAATATAAGGCGTTTGATCCTCTGTACGGAACCCATCATAAGTTTTATGGTGCCATGGATTATTTCTACGCCTCCTCTTTTGTCAACGGATTGAATCCGGGCTTATGGGATAATCAGGTAAATGTCGCCTATAAACCTTCTTCCAAGGTAAACCTGTCTTTAGCCTATCATTATTTCTCCATCACGGGCGACGTATACGAAGGTAATGATAAATTGAGTAAAGGTTTAGGTTCGGAATTGGATTTCCAAGTGGATTGGGTAATCATGAAAGACGTGAAATTATCGGCGGGATATTCTACGATGTTGGGAACGAATACCATGAAGGTCGTGAAGGGTGGAAATCCGTCTCATTGGCAAGATTGGGGTTGGTTATCAATAAATATTAATCCGACTATATTCACGACGAAATGGTAACAGTTCTCAAGGAAAAGGGTATATTTGCAGGAGTAAACCTTTTTTCAAAACAAGATACGATGGATATAACCGATATGTTTAAAATTCCGCTTTTTAAGAATTTTACGCTTAAGATGCGGGAAGAGTTTTTGGATAAACTTGAATATACAGTAGAGGAGCATCCAAAAGGAAAAACCATAATTCATCAAGGGACGACTTGTAACGCCCTTCATGTCTTATTGAAGGGAAAATTGAACGTGGATGTTTTGGACGTATCGGGTAACATCGTGCGCGTGGAGACGATACAGGCTCCACGCACGTTCGCTACGCCTCATATCTTTTCCGAGAAAAACCAGTTCCCCGCTACTTTTACCGTCGATGAGGATGTGGTATTGCTTAAGGGTTCCAAGGAGTCTGTATTTACCTTAATGCATTCTATGCCGTTATTCCTGCATAATTTCCTTTGTGTCAGTACAAGCTGTAATAAATGTACGATGACTCGTTTGAAGGTGCTTTCGTTTCGTGGCATCCGGAACCGCTTTATTTATTACTTATTCGAACATCAGCAAAAGGATTCGAATGTCGTGGAACTAGAACATACCCAAGAGCAGTTAGCGGAGTATTTTGGTGTTACCCGCCCGGCTTTATCGAAGGAAATCGGGAGATTGGTGGATGAGGGATTTATCAGCATTACAAGGAGAAAGGTGACGATTTTAAATAAGACGGCGTTAACATGTATGCTTTAATGCTTTTGGGAAAAAGGTAAAAAGCGTACATTTGTGCCCAAATAAATAACTCCGGTGTATGGGCAAAGTTTTAATTATCGACGACGAGAAGCAGATTTTAGGTTTACTTTCACGCATTATCGGTTTGGAGGGATACGAGGTCTTACAGGCTGCTACTTGTAAGGCGGGGCTGAGGCAGATGGAGCAACATTCGCCAGAGGTGGTATTGTGCGATGTGTTCTTGCCGGATGGTAATGGTGTGGATTTGGTGTCGGACTTAAAGAAACTTCGCCCTCTATCCGAGATCATCCTACTTACCGCGCATGGTAATATTCCGGATGGCGTACAGGCAATCAAGAATGGAGCCTTCGATTATATCACGAAAGGGGATGATAATAATAAGATCATTCCTCTGGTAGCCAAAGCGATGGAGAGAGCTTCTGCCGCTTATCAACAGCAAAAGAAGGAAGCTACGTCCGTCGGGAGGCAATATTCGTTTGATACGATTGTCGGTAAATCACCCGCTATCCAAGCGGCGATAGCGTTGGCTCAGAAAGTCTCGGCTACGGAGGTTCCGGTTCTGTTGACTGGTGAGACCGGTACGGGAAAAGAGGTCTTTGCTCAATCCATCCATCAACATAGTTCCCGGAAAGGGAAGTCTTTTGTCGCTATCAATTGTTCCTCTTTTAGTCGGGATTTATTGGAAAGCGAGATGTTCGGTCATAAAGCGGGGGCTTTTACCGGTGCTTTGAAAGAGACAAAAGGCTTGTTTGAGGAAGCTTCCGGAGGTACGATCTTCTTGGATGAGATCGGGGAAATGGCTTTCGACTTGCAAGCGAAATTGCTCCGTATCCTTGAGACCGGGGAGTTTATCAAGATCGGCGATACGAAACCTACGAAAGTGGATGTACGCATTATTGCCGCTACCAATCGTGACTTAGAGAAAGAGATCGAGCTAGGACATTTCCGGGAAGATCTATTTTATCGGCTTTCCGTTTTCCAGATCCATCTTCCTGCGCTTCGTGAACGGGTCGAGGATATCCCTCTCCATATAAAAGCCTTTGTTTCCGCTTTTTCCTCCAAGATGGGAAAGAATATCCGAACAATTTCGCCCGAATATATAGATGCCCTGAAAAAACGAGCTTGGAAAGGTAACGTACGTGAGTTGCGTAATGCAATTGAGCGTAGCCTAATTATTGCCGATGGAGATACCTTAACCTTGGATGCCCTCCCTTTGAATATGCAAACCTCCTCTGCGGCGAGTACGGAATCTTATAGCGGTTTTGACCTGAGTGGCGTAGAGAAAATGCATATCCAAAAAGTGCTCAAATACACAAAAGGCAATAAAACCGAAACTTCCCGCCTTCTAGGTATAGGCCTCACTACTCTTTATCGGAAGATTGAGGAGTATGGGCTTTAGTCTCATATTCTGCATTTATGTATACCCGAAAGCATCTTGAAGATATGCAAGGAGAAACGGACATTGCTAAATATTTTATCTTTGCTGAACGTAAACTTAATAATAATCGCTTAAAATACATCACCTATGAGTCTGAAGATTAAAACAAAACTAAGATACGGAATCGGGCTGCTGTTTGCCATGATCGTTTTGCTGGGAGGTCTATCGGTAAAGAACATCTCCGATATGTCTGCCGACACAAGGAACATATTGGCCGATAATTATAATTCTTTGCTCTATTCACGCCGGATGCTGGATGCGCTGGAACGAATCGATAGCGATCCTTCGGCTCAAGCAGATTTCGAGAAAAACCTAGGGCTACAGAAAAAGAATATCACGGAGGTCGATGAGAATGTGGCCACCTCACATCTAGTCGCTCAATACGAGCAATTGGCGAAAGAGCGTAATGAGGAGAATATCCGTCGTGTACGTCTCGCCTTAAATCAAGTCATGAGTTTGAATATGGCTTCTATCTACAGGAAAAGCCAAGTGGCGGAGTCTACGTCTCAAAAGGCTTTATTTTGGATTTGGGGGATTGGCCTCTCTTGTATGGTGGTCGCTTTCGCTTTTTTAATACGTTTCCCCCGTTCGATAAATACCCCTATCCGTATGTTGATGGACGGTATCATGGAGATCGCTAACCATAATTACGAGAAACGCTTGGATCTCGCTAAATATGATGAATTCGAGGGGGTCGCGAAATCCTTTAACCGGATGGCGGAACGGCTTACGGAATACCGGAAAAGTACGTTGGCGGATATTATCCAAGGAAAGAAATATATAGAGGCTATCGTGAATAGTATCACGGAGCCAATCATAGGCTTGGATCGGGATCGTAAGATTCTTTTCGCCAATAACGAGGCTTTGACGATCTTGAATCTCAAGCGGGAAAACGTGATCGGAAAGTCTGCCTCGGAATTATCCTTACGGAACGATTTGCTTCGCAGGTTAGTTCGGGAACTGATCCAGCCGAGCGAGAAAAAAGAGCCGCTTAAAATTTACGCAGATAATAAGGAAAGTTATTTTCAAGTGCAATATATACCGATCCGTGTGTTGGAGAATGGCGAGGCGGAGGTGTATGTGGGCGACGTGATCTTATTGAAGAACATCACGGAGTTTAAGGAGTTGGATTCCGCTAAGACCACTTTTATCTCGACGATCTCCCATGAATTGAAAACTCCGATATCGGCGATCATGATGAGCCTGAAATTGTTGGAGGATGCCCGTGTGGGAGCCATGAACGACGAGCAAAAAGCACTGGCGGAAAGTATCAAGGAAAGTAGTAATCGATTACTGGAAATAACCAGTGAGCTATTGAAAATGACGCAGGTGGAGGCTGGCAAGCTACAATTGAATCCGAAAATAACCAAACCGATCGAATTGATCGAGTATGCGATAAAGGCGAACCAAGTGCAAGCTGATCGCTTCAATTGCCATATAGAGGTGGAATACCCGGAGAAGATTTCCAAGCTTTTCGTGGATAGCGAGAAAATCGCATGGGTCTTGACGAATCTATTGTCGAACGCAATTCATTATACCCCGGAGAATGGCCGTATCATAATCGGTGCCCGCCAGCAAGATCATAGCGTGGAGATCTATGTGCAAGATTTCGGTAAGGGTATTGATCCCCGATATCATCAAAGTATATTCGATCGCTATTTCCGTGTGCCGGGAACGAAGGTACAAGGGAGTGGCCTAGGGTTGGCTATCAGTAAAGACTTCGTAGAAGCTCATGGAGGAACTCTTTCTGTTGATAGCGCAGTTGGAAAAGGAAGTACTTTTGTTATAAAATTCAATGTATAAGAGGGTGAAAAAGAGGGTATTAATTACCCTCTTTTATAATATCGCTTCCTCCGGAAGTGGATGTATCCGATCTTGCCGAACCTTTGTAATGTACATCACTACCTCCGCTTGCCGAAGCCTTGATATAATCGGTTACGTGTGTATAAATATCGGAGCCACCACTGGCGGAACATTCCAACTGGTTTAAGATAAGATCATAAGCCTTGATATCGGAGCCACCTGAGGCGGAATATTCGCCGTTCTCCGCTTTTCCCGTAAGCTTGAGATCGCTACCTCCGCTGGCACGGCCTCGTATTATTCGGGTAGTAAGATCGTTGATGATGATATCGCTACCGCTGGTCGCCTCAATTATGCAATTGGATACGTTGATTGGCTGCTCCATTTTCACGTCGCTACCCCTTGTCGCTATAATTTCCAGATCATCTCCGGATAAAGCGCTTCTCAGGACAAAATCCATACAACCGGACATCTTGATTTTTTCCAGCTTCTTGGAAGTGCCCTCTATTTTAAATCGGGTAGGGCTTAATTGTGTACCATTCTCTGTGGAGATTGAAAGTTCTTCGTTTTTTACTTGAACGTTTATATAAGGATATAAGTTCTCGTCGATCGTGATTCGTAAGGACGCTGATTCTCCTTGCGTATATCCGAAAACGTACGACGGATTTCCCCCACGGCTGAATAGGCTGAACCAACTGTCGCTATACCCCATGGCGGTTGAGCCGACTTTTATCGCTGAATAGTCTCTGACGGAGATTTCTTTCGTGATAATATCCCCATTTCCTTTTACTTTCTTCGCCTCGATAGGCATTGCGCAAAAAGCGATCAACGCAAATAAGGCCATCATTCTTGTTCTCATATGAAGTGTAATTAATTTATACTCTTTTCTTATAAGACGAATGGAGTTGAAAAAACGTTACATCTAAAATGAAAAAAAAGAAGCTATCATTGACTTTTTTTGTGATAGCTTCTTTTTCTTACCCTAATAACAGGGAGGTAGATTAATTACTTTTAGGTTTTTCAACCATATGTTCTACTCTGTCTTTGACGTATTCGACTTGATTTTTACCCGTGTCTACCACGTCCTTTACTTTTTTCTTCGCCTTATCTGTAAGACCGTGGAGTTCGTTCTCCAGACATTCGAACTGTCCTTGATCTTCCATCCTGCGAAGTACGTAACCAACAACTACACCTACGGCTAAACCGAATAATACATTTTTCATAACTACTACTTTTTATGAGTTAAAACATTATTTTTTGTAATTATGAAACAGCAAGTCAACCGATAAGGTTGGTGTTTATTTGTTATTTTTCAGTAAATCCCTAATCTCGGTAAGTAATTGGATATCCGCAGGGGGAGCGACCGGAGCTTTCGGGGCTTCTTCCTTCTTCTTGCTTAAAGCATTAACGCCTTTGACAAGTAAAAAGACGGCGAAAGCAATGATTATAAAATCCAGTGTCACTTGTATGAAATTTCCGTAGTTAATGGAGACCGCCGGAGAGATCACCTTGTCTCCCTCCATTACAGCGTGCTTCAAGGTGATTTTTAAATCCGTGAAATTGACGCCACCTACAAGTAAACCTACCGCCGGCATGATCAGATCCGCTACGATAGAAGATACGATCTTTCCAAAGGCACCACCGATAATGATACCTACCGCCATGTCCACTACGTTACCTCGCATGGCGAACTGCTTAAACTCTTGTAATATTTTTTTCATAAAACAACGCTTTTTATATTATAACAACAAAATTAGCCATAAGTTGAATATTTTCAATGCTTATAGCGAAATTTGAAGAAATTATTTTTGATTTTCATGTTTTTGTTTGACCCATTTGAGCATTGATGTGTTATATCCTCTTTCTTTGGCCTTAGTCAATAAAAAGAGAATAGCCTCTTCTGGGAGTGTAGGCGTACGACTAAGTAGCCATAAATAGTCTGAGGTATTACTGCCTACGAGAGCGTATGAGTAATTATCCTCGTCAATTTCCATAATGTTGTACTCGGCGTAGAACCGCATAAAGAAACACACTTTTAATTTACTAGGACACGTAGGATCTGTTATTTTGGCTATACCTTTCGCTCGTTTGAAGGAACCGGAAAAATTACCCCAATATCCGCTGTTAACAACTTCTATATCTCCATTCGGGAGAAATGAGTATTCCACGGTAGCCCCTACGAGATTATGCTCAAAGCGATGATCAAAGCGTGCTATTTCAAACCATTTCCCCATATAGCGGTGTAAATCCAAAGTCTGGACGGTTTCTTTGTTTATAATGTGTTGAGTGCAAGATAAATTACACTGCATTATAAGACAGATGAGGCCTATTAGTTTAAATCGCATAGGTTTTTATTTTTATCTCATAATAAACATAGAGAGCCTCTAAAAAGTTTGAAAACGTTCATATTTTAGGATTTTTATTTTTTCGACAATCTGTGCTTTAACTTTTAATTTGAAATTTCTATCCTGTCTGAAGTGAGAAATTCGTAGTTGTGGCATTTCCGGACGATAGATTTAGATCCACGTTTTTATATGTTTTTTTGTATTGAAAATTTCATAGTTATGATTTGGAAAAATCATAACTATGAAATAAAAAGTCATAACTATGAAATAAATGACTCTTTACAGTGAAAAAAATATATGAAGATGTTTTAATTGTAAATGCTTGTTTGAGAGTTAGTAATCGTCAAGATGTCTAACTTTGCGTGTTTGTTTTCAGTTGGAATTTAAAATAGA
>NZ_FR885282.1:0-42541 GCF_000436315.1 Parabacteroides sp. CAG:2
AGGAGTCAGTCCGTAAGGGGTGACTCCTTTTTTTATATTAAATTTGATGTATTAAATCTATTATCTAATATCATGAAGAAAATCTATTTATTTCTATTTAGTCTGTTTATCTGTAATATCCTTGCGGCGCAAGATCAAGACTATAAAATAGTCAGGGATATCTCTTATACCCAATCGAAAGATCCATATGCGGTGGAACGTTGTAAATTGGATCTTTATTATCCCGAGAACGCAAAAGACTTCCCTACGGTAGTCTGGTTTCACGGAGGCGGCTTGTCGGGAGGTAGCAAATTCATCCCGGAGGAATTGAAGAACTGCGGATTAGCCGTTATCGCCGTAAATTACCGCTTGCTACCCAAAGCCACGTTGAGCGATTGTATCGATGATGCCGCCGCCGCTGTCGCTTGGACATTCAACGAGATTGAGAAGTATGGTGGGGATAGGCGTAAAATCTTTGTCTCAGGTCATTCCGCCGGAGGTTATTTAACGAATATGGTCGGACTGGATAAGAAGTGGTTGACTAAGTATCGGATAGATGCTGATGCCATCGCCGCATTAATCCCTTTCAGCGGTCATGCGATCAGCCATTTCGCTTATCGGCAGGCGAAGGGAATGAAAGATACCCAACCGAGTATCGACGAGTTCGCCCCTTTGTTTTACGTACGTCCTGACGCTCCTCCATTGATTATCGTCTCGGGCGACCGGGAGATGGAGATGCTGGGCCGCTATGAGGAGAACGCCTATTTTTGGCGTATGATGAAAGTGGCCGGACATAAGAATACTTATATCTATGAGTTGGACGGATATGATCATGGATCGATGGCCGCTCCCGCCTTTCACATCTTAAAGAATCACGTGAGGATGATCTTGAAGGGTTCAGAAACCCGGTAATTTGATTAACTATTAATTTAATACGTATGGTTCTCTTTTCTTTATTAATGGTCTTGATTTGCTTGAACGCATGTTCTGGAGCGAAGATCTCGGACAATGTAACGGTGTATGTCACGACAAACGATCGTGCGAAAGATTTCGTGAGAAGTGAGATCGCCTTGGGGGACAAACAAGCCGCCTCGCCTTGCGTGATAACGATAGACCCTTCGGTGCGCTATCAGACGATGGATGGCTTTGGTGCCGCCGTGACAGGCTCTACCTGCTATAACTTGATGCGGATGGCTCCCGAGGATCGGACAGCTTTCCTGAAAGAGACTTTCTCTGATACGGAGGGGATGGGGTATAGCTATATCCGTATCTCGATTGGCTGCTCGGACTTTTCTTTAAGTGAGTATACTTGTTGTGACACGAAGGGTGTCGAGAATTTCGCCTTGCAGAGCGAGGAGAAGGAGTATGTGATACCGATCTTGAAGGAGATCTTGGCGATCAGCCCTTCTATAAAAATCTTGGGATCGCCTTGGACTTGTCCAAGATGGATGAAGGTGGATAACTTAAAGGATTTGCGCCCGTTCGAGTCGTGGACTAGCGGACAGTTGAATCCCGCTTATTATCAAGATTACGCTACCTATTTCGTGAAATGGATACAGGCGATGGAGGCCGAGGGGATTCCTATCGAGGCGATAACTCCCCAAAACGAACCTTTGAACCGAGGAAATTCCGCTTCCTTATTTATGGGATGGGAGGAGCAACTCTCTTTCGTGCGTGACGCTCTAGGCCCTAAACTGAAAGAGACTGGCCTCAAGACGAAGATCTACGCTTTCGACCATAATTACAATTACGATAATATGTTGGAGCAGCAAGGCTATCCGATGAAAATCTACGAGGATGAGAATGCCGCTTCTTTCCTGACAGGTGCCGCTTACCATAATTACGGGGGCGACCGGGAGGAGTTGAATAACGTAAACGGCAAGTTCCCCGATAAAGAATTAATATTTACGGAAACTTCTATCGGCATGTGGAATGATGGACGTAACTTAGAGAAACGCTTGATGGAAGATATGGAGGAGACGGCCTTGGGTACGGTGAATAACTGGTGTAAGGCAGTTATCGTATGGAACTTGATGCTGGATAACGAGCGGGGACCGAACCGAGAGGGTGGTTGCCAGACTTGTTATGGTGCCGTGGATATCGATCGCTCGGATTATAAGACGATTACCCGGAATTCTCATTATTATATTATCGGTCATTTATCCTCTGTGGTGAAGCCGGGGGCAGTACGGATCGGCTCTAAAGGGTATACGGCTGATGGGATTATGTATTCCGCCTTCGAGAATTTAGATGGAACAGAAGCACTTGTTTTACTAAATAATACGGACGAGGCTAAAAATATAACGGTAAACAGCGGTGAACGTTCATTTACCTATGAGGTTCCCGCTAAAGCAGTCGCTTCTTTCCGTTGGAATCTTTACTAATAAGGAGGGTGTGTTAAAAGTTGGTATTATGGCACGCAGATTTAGCAGATTTACGCAGATAATATATTGATTTTCATATCATAAATCTGCGGTCATCTGCTCAATCAGCATTATCTGCGTGCCATGTTCACACTTTTGACACACCCCCGAATGTCCAATAACTTTATCTATAGTGGCAACAAGCCGGTAGCTTATCATATACGGCTTTATCCGCCTTATCCATATCCGTGTCATGGCCTACTTTAGCGATCGCCTTGCTGATCGCTTTCGGGGAGGTCTTTTGGGGATCGTACTGGAGATGGATCATCTGGGTATCTTTGTCCCAATGAGCGGATAACACACCATTTACCCCTTTTGCCGCTTTCTCGATACGTTCCTTGCACATATCGCAAGAGCCTTTGACACCGAACATGGCATGCTCGGAGGCTACCCCCGTGGCGCTTTGCGCATGCATCATATGCCCCTCATGCCCAGTCATAGGCTTGGCGGGCTCGTCGCCGTTATTCATCATGGAAGTTTTTCCCTCCAGCTGTGCGCTGGCGTCTATGGCGAAGACTCCGTTGGTTACGATTTCCTCACCTTCTCGCAAGCCATTCAAGATAACATAAGAGTTACCAAGGGAAGGGCCTAGCTCCACCTCACGCATCAAGAAAGCGGGGGTATTCGTATCCGGTTGCTTTACGTACACGATAGCACGTTTACCCGTCCAGAGCACAGCGGTTTGCGGTACGACGATCTCGTTCTTATAGTTGCGGAGCGGGGCGCTTACGTTTGCCGTGGCGTACATCTCGGGCTTGAGCTCCAAAGAGGCGTTCGGTACCTCTACACGGACCTTGGCGGTACGGGTCGTCGTGTTCAAGATCGGGTCGATGAAAGAGATCTTACCCGAGAACTTCTTGCCGGGTAGCGCTTGCAAGGTAAATTCCACCGGATCACCTTTGCTAAGGAAAGGGAGATCCACCTCGAAAGCGTCGAACAAGGCCCATACCTTCGTGAGGTTCGCCACGTCGAAAAGGATAGCTCCTTGGGATACATAATCACCTTGGCTTACCCGCTTGGACAGGACGATACCGCTCGTGTTCGACTTGATCTCTACAACCGGGGAGATAGAGCCGGACTTCTCGATAGCGGCGATCTGGGCATCTGTCATCTTCCATAAATATAGTTTTTCACGGGCGGCCTGTATCAATTGAGATTGTCCCATGCGGATCGCTTCCAACAATTCTTGCTGGGCGGTGAAAAGCTCTGGGGAGTAGAGGGTAGCGAGGGTCTGTCCGGCACGCACCGTCTCACCCGTGAAATCAACGTTCAAGCTCTCGATGCGTCCGCTTACATGGGCTGTTTGAGATTGCAGGCTACGCTCGTCCGGTACGATCTTGCCGTATAAACGGACTTGCTTGACCGGATTCTGGCGGGATACCTTGGAGGTTTGTACGTCCGCTAAGGCTGCTGCTTCTTCCGAAAGCTGAATGGCGTTGGGATCGATGGCCTTGTCGGAGAAGGAGCTCTTACGTACAGGGATCAAATCCATGGCGCAGATAGGGCATTTACCCGGCTTGTCTTGGCGAATTTGGGGATGCATGGAACAAGTCCACTCGCCGGCCTCGTTCTGTTGGAGGTCGTGGCCATGCGTAGGGTCGTGAACTACCGTGCCGGTCTCGCTCGCTTGTGACGTATGGCTGTCGGTATCGGAGTTATGGAACAGGAGCCAGCCCAACAAGAGGCCGCCCGCTAGGAACAGGATATATATCAGGTACTTGGATTTTACGGTTTCATTTATATTTTTCATTTTCTTATTCGTTTACAGAGGTGGATATTAATTTCTCGATTCCGGCGATTTGGGTATTATATTCCGCTATCGCTTCGCTTTTCTTCAAGTGATAGTCCAACATTTGTCGCTCCACTTGGATCACGTCGGTCAAGGTCGTACTTCCTGTCGAGAATTCCCGGACGATCAGTTGGTAGGTGGCTAACGATAGATCGTATTGTTTCTGGTACAAATCGATTTTCCGTGCGGCATCTTCCAATTGCTGGGTAATACGGATATACTCGGCTTGCAGTTGGTTCATCGTGTTCTCGTACTTCAACTCGCTGGATTTCCAATAATGCTTGCTTTCCCGTTGCTGTGCGTTATATTTCTTACGGAAGATAGGAAGGCTGATCTTTAGCATGGGCATGAACATATCCTTTCCGTTCATACCGGACATAGAGCCCATAGACATATCTTCCGGTTTCTTCCCGATCAAGGAATACTGGAGGCCGATACCTAGCATGGGGTAACTCATTTTCTTGTCCATCTCCGCCTTGGCCCGGTAAGCGTTTCCTTCCGCCTCCAGCATGGTAAGCATGGGGTTGTTGGAGATGACGCTGTCGAGAGCCATCGACTCACTCCATGAGAGAGGAAGCCGTTCCAACGAGTCGGGGACGGAAATCGGGGTAGCTAGCGACTGATTGAGCAACGTATTAAAAGCAGCCTCGGCCGTTTTCCGTTGCGATAACAAGGAGGCTAGCGTATTCTCCAGTTCTACCTTCTCCATCTGGATTCGCAGTACGTCCGACATTCCGCCCATAGAGTTGCCACTTCCCATAGAGCCTCCACCCATAGGGCTATTGCCGGACATTCCGGACATCGTACTACCGGATGTTCCCGTGCTTTGTACCGTAGGGCTTCCCATGCTACTGCCTCCCATACCCGACATACCTCCACCGGATACGGCGGGAGGAGTCGATGGAGCAGAAGATACGGGGGAGGGTAGGACGGAGGAACCGCCCGCCTTCGCCGACGGAGCGGAGAAGCGGTTCAATGCCAACTGTTCCAACTGGTCTAGCAGACGAAGGTTCGCCTGCGTATTTTTATATTGCTCGCTGATATTGCAAAGCTGGTACCATTGACTCTTCACCTCGTAATACAGGTTGTTGCGACTGTTACGGAATTGTTCGTAAGCCATCCGGGCCATCTCGGTCGCCTCGTTGCGGGCCGCCTTCCGGGTACCGAACCAAGGGAACATTTGCATCAAGGTGAAATCCGCTATTTGCTTTCCGGACAAGATCTCCATCGGTTTCAGGAAGAAACCGATCTCCAGTTCCGGGTCCGGATAGGCTCCGGCTTGCGGGACTTTCTCCAAAGATGCCTTATACAGGGAGAAGTCGGCGTTGATCTGCGGATTGTTACGTGCCGCCAGTTCCAGATAATAGCCTAATCTATCGGCCGGCTGGGAGTAAGCGAAAAGGACGTTTAGCATCCCCAGTACACCTGCCATGATGATTGATCTGATTCTTTTATATCTCATAAGTCGTTACCTCCTCTTGAATTTTATTCTTTTGTTCTTTCTTTATAGCGTTCTCCCGCCACCAGCATTGCAGGACGGGAACGACAAACATGGTCATACTCTGGATCAGCATACCCCCGAACGTAGGGATAGCCATCGGTACCATGATATCCGCCCCCTTACCGGTAGAGGTAAGTACGGGGAGTAAAGCGATCAAGGTAGTGGCTGTAGTCATGGCCGCTGGGCGTACCCGTTTCAGTCCGGCGGCTACTACCGCTTCCCGGATATCGTGCTTGGTGCGGGGGGCTCGCTCGAGGAATACATGATGGATGTAGGTTCCCATCAATACCCCATCATCCGTAGCCACACCGAACAAGGCGATAAAACCGACCCAGACCGCCACGCTCAGATTGATCGTGTGCATCTGGAAAAGATCCCGCATATTCTCTCCGGCGATGGAGAAGTTCATGAACCAATCCTGTCCGTAAAGCCATAGCAAGATAAAACCTCCGGCGAAGGCCACGAACACCCCGGAGAAATGGATCAGTGAGGCAGTGACCGTCTTGAATTGAAAGTATAGAACCAGCAGGACGATCAACAAGGCGAGGGGAACGACGATCATCAGCCGGCTGGTGGCACGCTCCTGCTGCTCGTAATTGCCGGCGAACTTATAGGATACGCCGGGATCAAGGTTCAACTCGCCCTCCTTTATCTGTTGCTCAAGGATGCGGGAAGCCTCTTTCACGACATCCACTTCCGCCTTCCCCGCCAGTTTGTCGAAGATGACGTAGCCTACCAAGAAAGTGTTCTCGCTTTGGATCATCTGCGCTCCACGGGTATAGTTGATATCGGCTAGCTCTTTAAGCGGGACTTGCGCCCCAGTGGCGGTCGGTACGAGGATCATACCTAGCGCCTCCGGATTATCTCGAAGCTCACGAGCGTAGCGTAGGCGCACCGGGAAACGTTCCCTGCCTTCCACGGTGCGGGTCAGTACCATGCCACCGACAGCGGCACTTAATATCTCTTGCAAGTCCTCCACGTTTACGCCGTAACGGGCCATATTCTCACGGTTCAGTTCGATCTCCAGATAAGGGGCGCCTACCGCACGGTCGTAAAATACGGAAGAGGGGATAACGGAGGGTACCTCTTTCAATGCCTTCTCGATCGCCTTTCCGGCTTTCTCGATCGTCTCCAGATCCGGGCCATACACCTTGATACCCATCGGGGCACGCATACCGGTGGATAACATGACGAGACGGGCCTCGATAGGCTGCAGCTTCGGGGCGGAAGTCAATCCCGGAAGATGGGTGACGTTCACGATCTGTTGCCAGATATCGTTCGTGTTCTTGATCTCCGGTCGCCATTGGCGGAAGTAATCGCCTTTAGCGTCTGGGATCAGGCTGTCTGAGGGAATCTGCCGGAAACCGTCTTTGGGGTTATATACGCCTCCATCTTTTAGGAGATACTCCCCTTGCCGGTTTACCTTGAAACGTTCCCTTTTCCCGTCCTCATTCAGGATATATTCCGGACGGTAGTTGATCGTATTCTCGAACATCTGTACCGGCGCTGGATCGAGGGCGGAGTTTACACGGCCCCATTTACCGATGGCGGTCTCCACCTCGGGGATAGAGGCCAGCCGTTTGTCGAGCGCCTCTATATAATCAAGGTTTTGCTCGATACCGGAATGCGGCATGCTAGTCGGCATCAGTAGGAAAGAACCTTCGTTCAGGCTAGGCATAAACTCCTGTCCGATGCCTCTCCATATCCAGAAACCGAATACGATGGTAGCTCCCGGAATCAACATGAATTTCCAGCGGTTATCCAAGCACCAGCGCAATATCCTCTCATAATAAATAACGAGCAGCCACAGGATGCTTAGGATGATGGCTACGCAACCCGCCACGAACAATATATTGGCGAGCATCCCTTTTTGCGGCCCCATCGGCAACCATTCCTCGGATAGGTAATAGATCGTGACAAAGAGGGTGATACCGATATTGATATAAGTGCTCATTTGAGGCTTCTTCCAATAACCGGACAATAGATTATTCACCCCGACTGCCGTTAGCCCGATAGCCGGAATACTTCCATAAATAATAAGTAAGGCGATTCCGGCCACGATCAACAGGTAATTCAGTATTTTCCGTATCTGCCTTGAATGGATCTTTATCGAGAACAACCAATACGATAGGGAAGGAAGCAAGATCAATCCCAGCACGAAGGCGGAAGCCAAAGCATATGTCTTGGTATAGGCCAAAGGCGAGAACATCTTCCCTTCCTGCGCCTCCATGGTGAAGACGGGGAGGAAGCTGACGATCGTCGTGATCATCGCTGTGCTGATTGCCCCGGACACCTCGCTTACCGCCTTATAAATAAGGTTGACAAACGCCTTTCCCCCCTGTATATGCCTGTTCTCGGGCATCTCCCGGTAACGGATGATACTTTCCACGAAGACGACCCCTACATCCACCATCACGCCAATGGCGATCGCTATACCCGATAAAGCCACGATATTCGCCGCTATCCCCGTATAACGCATGATGATGAACGTGGCGAGCACCGCTATCGGTAACATGCTGGCGATAACGATAGAGGCCCTTAGGTTGAGCACCAGCACGATGATAACGATCACGCAGATCAATATTTCGTGGGAGAGGGCGGTCTCCAACGTCCCGATCGTCTCCTTGATAAGCCCCGTACGGTCGTAGAACGGCACGACGGTTACCTTGGAGATCGTCCCGTCCGCCAGTACCTTCTGGGGCAATCCCGGTTCCATCTCCTTGATCTTCGCCTTTACGTTATTGATAACCTCCAAGGGGTTGGAGCCATAGCGGGCTACTACCACTCCGCCCACGGCCTCCACACCCTCCTTGTCCAGCCCTCCCCGTCGGGTTCCGGGGCCGATATTCACGAACGCCACGTCCGATATGCGAACCGGCACGCCTTCCCGAACGGTGACGACGGCATTCTCTATATCTTTTACATTCTTGATATACCCCAAACCCCGGATCAGGTACTCCACCTTGTTGATCTCCATCGTCTCGGCGCCGATATCGAGGTTGCTCTTCTTGATGGCGCTCATGATATCCATCACGGAGACGTTGAAGGCGTACATGGCATCTGGGTTCAACTCGATCTGGTACTCCTTCACGAAGCCGCCCGCCGAGGCAACCTCGGATACCCCCTCGGCGGAGGATAAGGTGTACTTGACGTAGAAATCCTGTATCGTACGCAACTCCTCGGCGTTCCAGCCTCCGGTAGGTTTACCGGTCTTGGGATCCCGTCCTTCCAGCGTATACCAATAGATCTGCCCGAGGGCGGTAGCGTCCGGTCCCAAGGTAGGCTGCACGCCTTCCGGCAAAGTTCCCGGAGGCAGGGAGTTCAGCTTCTCCAATATACGGGAACGGCTCCAGTAGAACTCTATATCGTCATCGAAGATGATGTATATGAAGGACATCCCGAACATGGAGGAACTACGGATCGTCTTCACTCCCGGGATACCTAAAAGAGAGGTGGTCAGCGGATAAGTGATCTGGTCCTGTATATCCTTCGGCGAGCGGCCCATCCATTCTGTGGCCACGATCTGCTGGTTATCGCCGATATCGGGGATGGCGTCTACCGGAATCGGATTCCGGGGAATGATCCCCCCATGCCAATTGAAGGGGGACGTGGAGATACCCCATACGATAATCAGCACTAGTAAAAGTAAGGTTACCACCCTGTTCTCAAGGAAGTAACGAATGATTCTGTTTAACATTTGAATGAGCTTTTATGATTTGAAAACATATGAGAACGCTTATTTGTTCGTCTTTGAAGGCAAGCGATCACATGAGTACTCGTGATGCTTTACGCCAGTACTCGCAATGGATTACTCCAGTATTTGCAATGGATTACTCCAGTACTTGCGGTGGATTACTCCAGTACTCGCAATAGATTACGCCGGTACTCGTGCGTAAACAGACGTAAATCGCCTTTTAAAAAGGAAGCCTATACGCTAAATCAAAAAAGTACAATGATGGACGAATAACGGGATAGCGCTATTCTCCTTGGGTGGATTAATAAAGGGATTGGAACGTGTTGTCTCGTCTCGCCCGGCGATCTTATAGGAGTCGAGTAGATCGAACAACAAAACTACAGCGACAGGAGCGGACAATTGCACGAGCGTATTCGCCACATCCTGATCGACGGATAACTTAACATATTCCGTCTTGGTAGAGCAGCACTTATGGGACGTGCCCGCCTCACCGCAACTGGGGCAAGTGTCAAGATACTGCAAACTCACCTCCGCCAACTTACCCATACAATAATGGTAATTCAGCGCAAACCCGGAGGAAACCCCGAGGTAAAGAACAGCGAGTATGAACAATAAAAATCTTCTCATCCCAAGTAATATATTCCGCAAATATATGAATATTTTTTGAACTGGCAATAGGGTGGAAAAAGTGCTCGTAGGGTTGTTAAAATCAGAACCTTTTCTTTATAGCCTTGTTCAAGGTAGGTAATTAATCTAAACAAAACACATTTATGAGACTATTTGTACAAGGAGCAGTATTACTGCTAGGTATGGGATTCTTATCGGCTCCCGCTAAGGCTCAAAAGGTGGTCATCGAGGATGATGCGCCAAATTCGATAGTCCTTGTCAGCCAAGACAAGGCAGGTGATGAAATCGTGAGGATAATGAATGAGACGCAGAGCCCTCGTTTCCACGACCCGAAAGCCCCCCGCTTCGTATTGACCGATCGTAAGGGACGTTTCGCCTTGGGTATCGGCGGTTACGTGAAGGCTACGGCGGAGTATGATTTCGGCGGGATCTCGGATGATGTCGATTTCTATCCGTCCATGATCCCGAATGGTGGGCAGAACTACGTCCGTAACCAGTTCCAGATGGACGCTACTACCAGTACGATATTCTTGAAATTAGTGGGTCGTACCAAACACCTCGGGGATTTCGTCGTGTATACGGCGGGTAACTTCCGGGGAGGCAGCAAGGTCTTCGAGCTCCAGAACGCCTATGTGTCTTTCCTTGGTTTCACGATGGGTTACGATTATAGTACCTTCATGGATCTGGCCGCCCTTCCGCCCTCGATCGATTATGCGGGGCCTGCCGGACAGGTTTTCAGCCGTGCCACCCTGTTACGCTATGAGCGTGCTTTCGGTAAGGGATGGAAAGCGGGTGTAGGTATCGAGATGCCAGTGGTGGATGGCATCACGAACCAAAGCGTGAATATCAGTAACCAACGTATGCCGAACTTCCCTGCCTATATCCAATACGCTTGGAATAAGAGCAGCCATATCCGTGTAGCTGGTATCGTACGTAATATGACGTATGAGAACTTGGTGGCGCAACGGGCCGAGTCTAAGGCCGGATGGGGCGTGTTTGCCGCCTCTACGTTCAATGTGACGAGCAAGCTGAACTTCTACGGTCAGGCTACTTACGGCCGGGGGATCAGCCAGTTCTTGAATGATATCAGTAATCTGGACGTGGATCTGGTTCCGGACCCCGAGGCCAAAGGCAAGATGCAAGTGCTTCCGATGATGGGTTGGTACGCTGGCTTGCAGTATAATATCACGCCGAAGGTATTCGTCTCCAGCACCTATAGCCAGACTCGTTTATACAGCGAGAATGATTACCCGGTTACCCCGTCGGATCAATACCGCTACGGTCAATACTTGGTAGCCAACATTTTCTGGAACGTGAACGCTAATCTGCAAGTCGGCGCCGAGTATTTGAGAGGCTGGCGTACCGATTTCAACGATATGACCCGCCACGCCAACCGACTTAATGTTTCCGCTCAATATAACTTCTGATAATGTAGCGTTTTGTTGATGTGCCACACCGGGGGATTCTTGGTGTGGCATTTCTTTTCGAGGCGATTGGCAGGTCTGCGATTAATAGATGTTCGCCATGCTAATCAGTGGCTCATACAGCTTCTCGATATCCTGCGAATCGATCTCGATCTCTACTTGATCACCGGGGATAAGAGTCTGTCCGGCGGGAGCCAAGTCCTTGCGATCCCGGTGAATAGTCTTGATGATACAACGTTGGGGGAGGGTGAGGTGATCTACCTCCTTCCCGTCGAAATAGGCACCTGTCATGATCTCTACGAACAGGCTGGAACGCCCTTCGGTACGGAAGGCTGGAGTCGAGATCATCTCGTCGTAGAGAACCACGTTAAAAGGTTTTATCTGTAGCATTTCCGTGAAGTAATACGTAAGCCCGCCGACAATGATAGAGGGGTAGAATACATCCAGATGCCCGGTTATCTCCGTAATCAAGACGATACCCGTCAGTGGTGTCCGGACTACCGCCACCAAGAAACCTACCATGCTGATTAACATGATATAGCTGATGCTCTCCGTTTCAATGAAACCATACTTCACCAATAATAAGGCGATGATCTGCCCGAACAATCCCCCGGTAACTAGTGTAGGGATGAAATTCCCTCCCGGCAGTCCGGAGGAGAAAGAGAGAGACGTGAATATCAAGTGGATGAGCATCATCGCCGCTATCCATAAAACGGGGTGATATCCATGCATCGCTTGCATGATAAGGAATTGCTCGCCTCCTCCTGTCAAGTCGATCTCCGTCAATGAGATCGTATACGCTATGATAAGCAGGTACAACATCTTCATATAAGGAGGATGCTTCAGTCTGGTAAAGAAATCCTTGCACCAAAGGGTAAACATCGAGTAAATTTTCCCGAAGACGGAAATAACCACGGCCAGAAATAAGAACAACTTCAGTTGATCTATAAAAGTAGCCTGCGGGGCAATAGCGCTAATCTGCGAGTAGGGGTTGAAGGGAAAAATCAAGCTCGCTACGCCTCCCGCCACGACCCCTGCCAGCAAGGTGGTAATGGCGGTCTTGGGAGCGTCGAACCGTTCGATGGACTCGATCACCAAAAGTGAGGAAGCGAGGGGAGCGGCGAAAGCGGCGGCCAATCCGGCACCTGCGCCGGCGGCCAAAAGTTGCTTGCGCTCTCCAGCCAATACGTGTCCCCATTTGGAAATGATATTCCCCACGTAAGATCCGATCTGTACGCACGGCCCCTCACGACCAAGGGACAGGCCGGCGCTGATTGCTAATATCCCTCCCGTGAACTTGGCGATTAATTGTGTCAACGGGTTCTTATAAGTGATCCTGCCATTGATAACCGCCCGTGTCTGGGGAATGCCCCCACCGGTAATCAGCGGCATCTTCTTGACCATCCAATTCACACAAAGCAATATACCCCATAGCGTGAAGAAGAACAAGACATGGAAATACCAAGGGTAATGACCGTCGAAAAAAAGTTTCCGGCTATTGAATAACTGCTGGAGCAGATAGTGATAAGGTACCGCTACCAACCCGGTCAGCAATCCCACGAAAATGCTTACAAAATAAAGCCTGGCGTCAATAAGTTTCAATTTCCAGATCCGCCAGCGCCTCAATTTTGTTATATCTAAGAGATCATTATCCATCGGACTCACCTTGTTTTCGTTTCCTGTTACAACAACCAAGGTAAATAAGAGGTTTAAAATCTCATTCCATTGAACCTTTTTTTAAAAGCCTTGTTATTAAGATATAGTGTTTTTCATGGTATTAGAATTAAGTTAGATTAGGTTATCCGTCTTGTTCGTGAGAATAGGGCGGTTTTCCTGTTTATAGGGGTTTGTACTTTGAGGCGGTTAGGATTTCTTGGGCGTCGTTGTTTTGCATCAACGCCTCCGGGGTAGATCCCGTCTCCTTTATGTACTGGTTGATGATCTGCCAGCCTATCCAAGTCCCGATATTCCCGGGAGCGTCGTTCCCGGGGAAAATGGTCGGGGTATCCTCGAAATATTGGGAAGTCGTCAGTTGATCCGGGGTATAAAGATGCTTGCGCTCGATGATTGCTTTCCAGATTGTTCCTTCGTTGTCCTTGCACCAGTTGTAGGCCTGTTCGGTGTATCCCATTAGCTCGGCGGCATCGGGAACGCCTAAGGCTTGCGAGAGCAGGTATTTGATTTTTCCCTCGTAAATCATCCGGTCCAGCAATACGTTCTCTTTTCCTGCGAAAGGATATTCGGACATGAGCCAACCCGCCAGATAATCCGGGACTACAAGTCCACGTTGCATTTTCAATTTCTGGGAGTCATAGAAGAAATCCTGATACAAGGGATAGTCCTTTCCCATATACTTATCGATGGAAAGGGAAAGCAGGCTATCGCCTACCAATACGTTCTGGTTGAAACCAGATACATGCATATAGATAGCAGGGATCTGCATCGAGGGGAAATTCTCCTTTAGATAGGCGAATCCGTACCCCAAGGATTTCTCGATATCCTCCACGGAATCATATTGGGTGATAGCGTCACGATACAAGCCTTTCAAGGTAGGCTCCGAGTAATAATTCCGCATTTTCTCGAAGAAGCCGGGAGTCTCGATGGTTTGCAGGTTTAATATGCCTTTCCCGATGATATCCAGCATTTCCGGGTATTGTTTGATTAGTTCGGGTTGCAAGGTGGTATCTCCCGTATCGATCAGCCGGAATAAATCCTTGTCAAAACGATTGATATGCAGGGGTTCGACGGTAGCGTAGTTGATCGTATTTGTGTTTTGCCCGTTGCAGCTCAATAGCGTAGCGGACAAAATGCAGGCCATGATGAGTTTTGTAACCATATCTCTTCGTATAATAATGTAATATGATAAGAAACGGATCGCATGGGGTAATATTGTGTGACTGGCATCTTATTACTACCTTTGCCTCCCTTTTATTTAAGATTCATCATGCGATATACGAACAAACAAATTCTAAAGATCACGTATCCGGTATTAATCAGCTTGCTCATGGAGCATATGATCGGATTGACGGACACCGCTTATCTGGGACGTGTCGGCGAGGTTGAGCTAGGTGCCTCCGCCTTGGCAGGAGTCTATTATCTCGTGATTTATATGCTGGGCTTTGGTTTCAGTGTAGGAGCTCAGGTGCTGATGGCACGTCGTAATGGTGAGGGGGAGTATAAGCGGATCGGCGAGGTTTTCACGCAAGGCGGGCTATTCCTTTTTCTGCTGGCGGCGGTGTTGTTTACGGCCTCTAATCTGCTTACGCCCTATCTGCTCCACCGGATGATCGGCTCAGAAGAGGTGTATCGGGCGACGATGAGCTATCTGGACTGGCGGGTGTACGGGTTCTTCTTCTCTTTTATAGCGGTGATGTTCCGTGCGTTTTACGTGAGTACGACGAATACGAAGATCTTGACGGCCAATTCGGTGGTGATGGTGCTTACCAACGTGGTCTTGAACTATATCTTGATATTCGGTAAGTTCGGGTTCCCCGCTTTGGGGATAGCGGGTGCCGCTATCGCTTCCTCGATCTCGGAAGCTGTTTCCGTATTGTTCTTCGTGATTTATACTTGGAAGAAGATAGATTATAAAAAATATGGTCTGTTCCGTTTTACGAGAGTGGATTTTAGGATGCTGGGACAAATACTGAGTGTCTCTATCTGGGTGATGATCCAGCATGGGATCGCTTTTGGGGGATGGTTTATCTTCTTCATCGCTATGGAGCATCTGGGCGAGCGGCCGTTGGCGATTACGAATGTGGTACGTAGCATCTCCTCGTTCCTGTTTATGTTCGTGAATGCTTTCGCCTCCACGAACAGCTCGCTGGTAAGTAACTTGATCGGCGCCGGGGAGTCGGACCGGGTGCTTCCGCTTTGCCGGAGGATGATCGGGCTATGCTATGCGTTCGTGCTACCGATCGGTATCTTGATCGCTATGTTCCCGTCTACCGTATTGCGTATTTATACGGATAACCCGGATCTGATCGCTAGCTCGATCCCCTCGCTGTGGGTGATGCTGTCCTCTTATCTTTTCGCCGTTCCCGGTTTTATTTATTTCTTTAGCGTATCGGGGACAGGCAATACCCGCCGTGCGCTGGAAATCGATATGGCTAGCATATTCGTGTACGTATTATATATATTGTATGTCGCCGTATGGTTGCGTGCGGACGTGGCGGTTTGCTGGACTACGGAGTATGTATATAATATCATGATCCTTTCTTCTTTCTTCTATCTATGGAAAGGAAATTGGCGTAACAAGAAAATCTGAAGACTTATCTTTTGATTAGTACGGTAATTCGTAAGGATAAATCAAAAAAGACCATCTTGGCATTCACGTTCTGTGTGATATGGCGTTCCGCTTTCGCCAATTCTTCCATCAAATCGATCACGTTTCGCTCGTTGACGAAAGGGGAGAACTTAACGGAGAAGCTAGCCTCGTCCAGATTCATATAATTAAGTTCCGGCGATTGGAACCGGTACATGAAGTTCTCCCGGATCAAATGCTGACAATAGGAGAGGAAGTTTTTTTGTCGTTCCCGTCCGATCCCTGCCATGACGTCCGCCATCGCTTTCATGCCTTTTACGTTTCGTGCCCATGAGTTTCGCATCATGGCCTTGAATTGCTCCAGAAAGAATTTATTTTCCTCGCCCAAGCTAATCGCCTCCATCGCCTTGATAAAACTTCCGGAGGAGAGGTGAGCGACGTGTTTAGCGTCGTCGGGCGAAAGCCCGAAACGGGATACCATGGCATTCATGATCGCATCGGTCTCAATGGGACGGATGTGGATGCGTTGCGCACGGGATTGGATGGTCCCGAGGATAAGGTCCGGTGTCTCGGATACCATAAGGATAACCGTTTTCATAGGAGGCTCCTCTATGATTTTCAAAAGCTTGTTGGCGCAAGTAGGATGTAGTTTCTCCGGCAACCAAACCATCAGGATACGATATTCCGCCTCATAAATCTTTAGGCTCAGTTTATGGATAATCTCATCGCTTTCCTTGGAATAGATGATCGCTTGTGAGTTTCCGGCCTCGATATAATCCAGCCATTCATCCATATTGAAATAGGGATGTTCTTTGAGGAACCCACGCCATTCACTGAGATAATCATCGCAGACCTCTTTCTTTTTCTCTTTCTTGGCTACGATCGGGAATACGAAATGCAAATCGGGATGTGCCAATTCGTCATATTTAAGGCATGACGGGCAACGTCCGCAAGCGTCCGTCTCCGTCCGGTTCGTACAATTCAGATAACGGGCGTAAGCCAAAGCCAGCGGAAACGCCCCGGCCCCCCCTTGCTCCGTGAATAACTGCGCATGGGGTACGATCCCTGTCCGAGTCGATTGCCTCAACCGTTCCTTTACTTCCTCTTGCCCGATGATATCTTTAAAATACATGAGATATTTCCTTTTCTATAGAATAAGGAACGAAGTTACGGAAAAGTATTCAGATATCAAAAGGTGCGGGGTTTTGTAAATATCAATTGACATATATAGAGTAAAACTAAAAACGGATACAATAACAAGTCAAGTCCAATAAAGAATATGTATTTCATTACCTTAGAATTTTAAAAATAACCATACTTAGTACATGATTGTTCAATCGTGTACTTCTATTAGACAACTCAGCGTGGAAAAACCCCTATTGTATCTCAATAAATTTCTTTTGCTATTTTGTAAACGCTATCCGAGGCCATCATTGTGTAGAAATGTAAGCTCGGTACGCCATGAGCGATCAGATCCTTGCACTGCTGTATACACCATTCCACACCCACCTCTTTCGCTTCCGCATCATCTTTACATTTACGTAATTCTGTCGCGAAAGGCTCTGGGATATCCGCACGGAATATCTTCGGAAGAACCGTTAATTGGTTCTTGAAAACGATCGGTTTGATACCGGGGATGATGGGAACCGTGATACCTTCCGCACGGCAACGATCCACGAACGCATAGTACTTGTCATTATCGAAAAACATCTGGGTTACCAGATATTCAGCGCCATTTTTTACTTTCTCCTTTAAGTAATAGATATCGGATTCCATATTGGGTGCTTCCTCGTGTTTCTCCGGATAGCAAGCCATGCCGTACGAGAAGGGAGTCTCTATACCGTCTATCTTGGAACCGTCTAACGCAATACCTTCGTTGAAATGATTTACCTGCTGTTGTAAATCAGTTGCGTGGTCGTGATATAACTCCGGTTTTTGCTGGGAGGCCTCTAAGGTCTTTATATCTCCCCTTAATATTAAGAGGTTGTTTACGCCAAGGAAGTTCAAATCGATCAAAGCGTATTCCGTCTCGTCTTTCGTAAAGCCTTTACATATAATATGGGGTACGGCAGGAATACCGTATTTATTCTGGATAGCCGAAGCGATCGCTACGGAGCCCGGACGTTTACGGATGTTTACTTTCTGGAAACTTCCGTCTGGTAAGGTTTTATAGACGAACTCGCTATGATGGGAGGTGATATTTATGTATTTAGGGTCGAATTCCTTCAACTTGTCAATCACATTATATACCTTCTGGATACTGTTACCTTTCAGCGGCGGTAATATCTCGAAAGAAAAAGCGGTACTCTTACTATTCCTTATCAGATCAATGACTTTCATATTTTAATTATTTTTGACGCGAATGTAGCAAATATACTTCGAAATAGCTTACATTTACGATCATTAATCTAACAAAGCGGCTAACTGAGCGCTTTCGTGTAAACTAAGGTTTTTTAAAGCATGGACTTAACTTACTTAAAAACGCTATTGGGCTTTGTCTCGAATCGTACCCATGATACAACAACTAGTATTCTGGCTTACTGGGAAGTGTTGGAATATTTTCAAGAGCTGTCATTCCCTCAGGCTTCTAAATCTGGTTTACCGGAGGATGAGGTACGGGTAAGATATGTGAGATCGGAGGATGAGTTGAAGTATTTCATATATGCTCCATACAGGGATGCGGATAGCTTCCGTCTGTATGTGGGAGGTGTTCCTAAATATGATCTTTTGTCCGAGCTATATCGTTTGATTCCGGCGGATAAGGATAATGAGCGTTTTCGTAAGCTGTTGGAGAAGAATAAATCTGTAAGCGTGCTCTATACGATTGATTTATCCCCGTCCGGAGAGTACATAGAAGGCTCGTTCCAACTTTCGCCTTATATCTGGGCGATCAGCTGCTTAATTCATGACCGGGAGGTTGATGAGGAGTGGTTGGAGGAACTACTGGAGGATGGAAACGACTTCTTTATGACAATTGAGGATGAGGAAGGGATAGAGTTCTTCTCTCTTTTGCGGCAGAAGACGGTAGAGTTGCTAGATCGACTGCGGATCCGGAGTCTATTTACCGTAAATGATGGATTTAGAAGGAATGATTTGGAGCGGGTTTGTGCCCGTGCGCTAAAATCGGATGATACGGACTTAAGCATAAGCTTCTATGCGAAAGATTTAAGCAGGGTTCGTAAAAGTCTGCTGGATAAAAGGCCCAATCGTTTACTGGTGAACTATATAAATGCTCCTTTGATGAGTGGAGGGAATCGTCAAAGTATATGCTCAATAGAGAATTATAGGAAATGGTTAGGTCCGGAAAGATATCCGCTGGGCCGTTGGCCTTCTGAGTTCAGCCCGGCGTTGATGCAACAGATGGCTATTAATATAGCGTTGGCCGAAGAAAATGCGGGAGGCTGTGGCATTTTCTCCGTGAATGGCCCTCCGGGAACGGGTAAGACAACATTGCTGAAAGATATTATCGCCGAGTACGTGGTACGGCGTGCCCGGTTATTAGCGGATTTGAATCAGCCGGATGATGCCTTTACAGAGACTCCGCTTTTAGTGAAGTCTTTGGAGGCAGGTAAAAGTCAGAAGACATTTGGTTTGCAGACGGGACGGGGATTGGCCGATTATGGAATTCTTGTGACATCCTGTAATAATACGGCTGTAGAGAATATCACCTTCGAGTTACCCGAGACGAGTAAACTACCTACCGCTGAAGCCATGTCAAAAGCCGGGCACTCTCTAGTCTTTAGTGAGGGTAAAGATTTATTTTTCGGAGATTTGGCTTCCAATATGCTCAATGGAAATACCGATCCGGGAAAACATACGAAACAGGCCTGGGGATTGATATCCGCCCGTTTAGGAAAAGGGGATAATATCCGTTCTTTCAGCGAAATGGTATTAAGGCCGTTTGTTTCCAAGATGAGTCCTAAAAGAGACAATGAGAAGGTTATGCGGGAGTTTAAGAACCGTTTCCCTTCTTTCGATATCGCTCAACAAGAGTTCTTGAAGCAATATCGAATAGTGGAGCGATTGCGGCGGTCGGTCTCTTGTAACGAAGAGGTATTTAGGATGGCGGACGAGAAGATGCAGTCCTCGAATCCTTTGAAGAACGCTGAATTCGACAAAGCAAGGGAAGATCTATTTTATCAAGCTTTGGTCCTGCATGGCTCTTTTGTGATCAATTCCTACAAATGGCGTTGCAACCTTTATTCGCTGTTGGCCTTTTGGGATAATAAATATATGCCGGAGGAGAAAGAATTGATATTCTCACATGTGTTGAATAGCTTGTTTTTCTTGGTGCCTGTGGTATCTACCACATTCGCTTCCGTACAGAAGATGCTGGAGTACATGGGTAGGGAGCAATTGGGATTGTTGATCGTGGACGAGGCCGGGCAAGCCGCTCCCCAATGTGCGGTAGGCGCTTTGTGGCGGGCAAAGAAAGCGATCATCGTGGGAGACCCGAAACAAGTGGAACCGGTAGTCACCACCGATGAGACGTTGATGACTCTCTATCAAAAGAAATGTGGTATCGTATCCTTGTCTTCTTACCTCTCGAAATCCCATTCCGTGCAAGGTTTCGCCGATTTGATAAACCGTTATGGGTCTTGGATTGGAGAGACGTGGGTAGGCTGTCCGTTGGTCGTGCACCGTCGTTGTATCAATCCTATGTTTAGCATCTCCAACCGGGTGTCGTACGACGATACGATGATTCTGGGAATGAAAGATGCGGTGAAAGACGAGGAGAAAAGTCAATTGTTGCTAGATCATTCCTTATGGATCGATGTGCCCGGTAAGAAAGGTACTAGCGCTAAAGGGAATAATGATCATTACGTGGCGGAGCAAGGCGAGGTATGCTTGCGCTTGATATTGGCGTGGATGGGAAAACACCGGGAGAAAGAGGATACCCGGAAATTATATGTGATCTCCCCCTTCACCACGGTTGTGAAAGGCATTAAGGCTGCGGTTAAAGCCGTCTTGAATACGGAGGAGTATAGTGGGCTTAAAGGTAAATTTAAGGGGTGGGAGACTGCCAACTGCGGAACGGTCCATAAATTCCAAGGAAAAGAAGCCGAGGAGGTTATCTTCCTGTTGGGATGCCAACCTTCTTCAACTGGTGCGATAGGTTGGGTAAATAGCAATATCCTGAACGTGGCGGTTACCCGGGCGAAGAAGCGGGTGTATTTTATCGGGGATTATGAGGTGTGGTCTCGGCAGAACCGGAATTTCAGCCCGGAGATTATCTGTTTTTCCGAGGAGGATACAGGGCTTCAACGAATACATTTCTCGGAACTTCCGGATTTTGGGGAGATCGAGGCCATGGAAGAGACTCCAGACTTAGAATTCCCGGGAGCAGAGGATAGCCAAGTAGAATATTTATTGGAAGAAGATGAGATCGATCCGGAAACAACGGAACCGGAGGATAGAAAGCAAGATATACGCCCCATTCCAAGATACTCATTCTTGACTGGTCCGGAATACCATCACCGTTACCGGGTGATTTACTCGCATCCCTATCAACTGATATTTGAGGTCTTGATGACCGATCCGACGGAGACTTTACCGGATTTACCGGTTTCTTTTTACCGTAAGTTGTCCGATTCGCCTTCCTTATGGATGTGTTTGATCTATCCGGTCGCCCTTGATTTCCCAGCGCAAGAGTTGGAGAATGAGTTCGACCAAGTGATAGATTGGTATAATTCGTTATAGGCCGAAATGTAGCCTTCCGCTTGCTTTTTTTAGTTTATAGGCCGAACTATATATAAATTAGCGTATATTTGCGGTACACAAAATCTCCCATAGCGACGGCTATGGGCGTTTTTGCTTTTGAGCGATATTATTAACAGTGTAATTTGTTAATTTTAAACTAATTACAGCAAATTGTATAGATATGGAAAATTTAAATTGGTCTGAGCTGGGATTTGGTTATATCAAGACAGACTACAATGTAAGATGCTACTATCGTGACGGCAAATGGGGTGAGTTGGAAGTTTCTTCATCCGAGATTATCAATATTCACATGGCCGCTACTTGCTTGCATTACGGACAAGAGTCTTTCGAGGGCTTGAAGGCCTTCCGCGGGAAAGACGGTAAGATCCGTGTATTCCGTATGGATGAGAACGCTAAACGTATGCAATCTTCCAGCCGGGGTATCAAGATGGCTGAGTTGCCTGTAGAGATGTTCGAGGAAGCTGTACGTAAGGTCGTGAAATTGAACGAGCGTTTCGTTCCTCCTTATGAGAGCGGTGCCGCTTTATATATTCGTCCGCTGATGATCGGCTTGGGCGCTCAGGTGGGTGTGAAGCCGGCTCCCGAATATATGTTTATGATATTTGTCACTCCGGTAGGTCCGTATTTCAAGGGTGGATTCCAGCCCTCGAAGGTATGCGTACTTCGTGAGTACGACCGTGCGGCTCCTAACGGGACAGGTACGATCAAGGTCGGTGGTAATTATGCCGCTAGCTTGGTAGCCGGCGAGATCGCTCATTCCAAGGGATACGCCGCCGTATTGTATCTGGATCCGAAAGAGAAGAAATATCTGGATGAGTGCGGTCCGGCTAACTTCTTCGGAATCCGTGGCAATAGCTATATCACTCCGCAATCCCACTCGATCTTGCCTTCGATCACGAACAAGAGCTTGCAGCAATTGGCCGAGGATATGGGCTTGACGGTAGAGCGTCGTCCGGTTCCTTTCGAGGAGATCGCTACATTCGACGAGGCTGCCGAGTGTGGTACCGCCGCGGTTATCGCCCCGATCTCACAAATCGACGATTTGGATGAGAACAAATCTTTTGTTATCGCCAAAGATGGCAAACCGGGTCCTGTTTGCGAGAAACTATATCATAAGCTACGTGCCATCCAGTATGGCGACGAGCCGGATACTTACGGATGGATCTCGATCATTGAATAATATCTTTTGTTTCGTAAGGACTGGAGTGCGCTCCGTCTTTACGAGACAGAATACGTTGATAGGCAATTGTTAGTTTGAACTTTACTTTTTGCAATAAAATTGCAATCTCCGCATTGCAAATGAGAAAAGATGTTTATCTTTGCATCGGTAATTCCAAATTTTCAATTACCAATTATGTAGGTGGAAGCATTCTTTAAAACACATAAATATCTGGTAGAGCATCTGTATTCTCCGGTACGAAGGGGATTAATGGATGAGATCAATTGGGAGGATCGGTTGATCGGTATTAAAGGTTCGCGAGGAGTCGGAAAGACCACTTTCTTGTTAGACTATGCCCGTGAATATTTTGGTGCCGATAATAAGGAATGTTTATACATTAATTTAAATCATTTCTATTTTACGGAACGCACACTCGTTGATTTCGCCGCCGAGTTTCGGGCTAAAGGCGGAAAGGTGTTGTTGATAGACCAAGTGTTTAAGTATTCCGATTGGTCGAGAGAGTTGCGGTATTGCTATGATAATTTCGAGGACTTGAAGATCGTTTTCTCCGGCTCGTCGGTGATGCGTCTGAAAGAGGAGAATCCGGACTTGTCCGGCAAGGTGGTATCGTATAACCTCAGGGGGTTCTCGTTCCGTGAGTTCTTGAACTTGATGTCGGGGAACCAGTTTCCCGCGTACACGTTCGATGAGATATTAGAGAATCATCAGGAAATCGCCAAACGTATTTGCTCGGTCGTAAGGCCGATGGCTTATTTCCAAGATTATCTCCATCATGGTTTTTATCCGTTCTTCTTGGAAAAGCGCAACTTCTCCGAGAACCTGCTGAAGACCATGAACATGATGCTAGAGGTGGACGTGTTATACATAAAACAAATCGAACAAAGCTACCTGCCAAAGCTACGCAAACTACTCTACTTATTGGCTACGAGCGCTCCTTGTACCCCAAACGTGAGTCAGTTGAGCAAGGATATCGAGACATCCCGGGCCACCGTGATGAACTATATCAAGTATTTGACAGATGCCCGTTTGATGAATATGCTGTATCCGGTGGGCGAATCCTTTCCGAAGAAACCCTCCAAGGTATATATGTATAACTCGAACCTGATGTACCCCATCCGTCCGATGGAGGTAAATGCCGGGGCGGTGCGTGAGTCGTTCTTTTATAACCAACTATTGAAAGACAATAAGCTGAATGAAGGAATCAAGAACGCCCACTTTCTGGTGAATACGATGTATAATTTCCGGATCGAGGAAAACATGAAAGTGAAGAACAATCCGGATATGTACTATGCTGTCGATAAGACCGAGATCGGGGAGGGGAACATGATCCCGCTTTGGTTGTTCGGTTTTCTATATTAAGTAAGAATCTTTTTTAATACTAATAGTTTTATAGGTCTATGACAAAACAGAAGAAATTTTTAACCTGTGATGGTAATCAGGCCGCTGCTCATATCTCGTATATGTTCAGCGAGGTAGCCGCGATTTACCCCATCACTCCGTCGTCTACAATGGCTGAATATGTAGATGAATGGGCTGCAGCCGGACGTAAGAATATTTTCGGCGAGACTGTAATGGTACAGGAAATGCAATCAGAGGGTGGTGCCGCAGGTGCTGTTCACGGTTCATTGCAAGCTGGTGCCTTGACAACAACCTACACTGCTTCTCAAGGTTTGTTGCTTATGATCCCTAATATGTACAAGATCGCCGGTGAATTGCTTCCTTGCGTTTTCCACGTATCCGCTCGTACATTGGCTTCTCATGCGTTGTGTATCTTCGGTGACCATCAAGACGTGATGTCTGCCCGTCAGACAGGTTTCGCCATGTTGGCCGAGGGTTCCGTACAGGAGGTTATGGACTTGGCCGGTGTCGCTCACTTGGCTACGATCAAGTCTCGTGTGCCGTTCGTGAACTTCTTCGACGGTTTCCGTACCTCTCACGAGATCCAGAAGATCGAGGCTTTGGAGAATGAGGACTTGGCTCCGCTTATCGACCAGAAGGCCTTGGCTGAGTTCCGTGCCCGTGCCTTGAACCCGGAGAGACCGGTCGCTCGCGGTATGGCCGAGAACCCGGATCATTTCTTCCAACACAGAGAATCTTCCAACACGTACTACGAGGCAGTTCCCGCTATCGTAGAAGAATATATGAACGAGGTTTCCAAGATCACAGGCCGTAAATACGGTTTGTTCGATTATTACGGAGCTGAGGACGCTGAGCGTGTGATCATCGCCATGGGCTCTGTTACGGAGGCCGCTCGTGAGGCTATCGATCACTTGATCGCTAAGGGCGAGAAGGTAGGTTTGGTATCCGTTCACTTGTATCGTCCGTTCTCCGCTAAGCATTTCTTGGCTGCCGTGCCTAAGACCGCTAAGCGTATCGCCGTATTGGATCGCACGAAAGAGCCGGGTGCTAACGGTGAGCCGTTGTATCTGGACGTAAAAGACTGCTTCTATGGTCAGGAGGATGCTCCGGTGATCGTAGGTGGCCGTTATGGTCTGGGTTCTAAGGATACGACTCCGGCTCAGATCCTGTCCGTATTCGAGAACTTGGCGTTGCCGATGCCGAAGAACCAGTTCACGATCGGTATCGTGGATGACGTTACTTTCACTTCTCTGCCTCAGAAGGAAGAGATCGCCTTGGGCGGTGAGGGTATGTTCGAGGCTAAGTTCTACGGTTTGGGTGCCGACGGTACGGTAGGCGCTAACAAGAACTCGGTGAAGATTATCGGTGATAACACGGATAAATACTGTCAGGCTTATTTCTCTTACGACTCTAAGAAATCCGGCGGTTTCACTTGTTCTCACCTGCGTTTCGGTGATCATCCGATCCGTTCTACTTATTTGGTGAATACCCCGAACTTCGTGGCTTGCCACGTTCAGGCTTATTTGCGCATGTACGACGTGACTCGTGGTTTGCGTGAGAACGGTACCTTCTTGTTGAATACCGTTTGGGGCGCTGAGGAGTTGGCTAAGCACTTGCCTAATAAGGTAAAACGTTACTTCGCTCAGAAGAATATCACTGTATATTATATCAACGCTACACAGATCGCCTTGGAGATCGGTTTAGGTAACCGTACCAATACGATCCTCCAGTCCGCTTTCTTCCGTATCACGGGTGTTATCCCTGTAGACTTGGCTATCGAGCAGATGAAGAAATTCATCGTTAAGTCTTACGGTAAGAAGGGCGAGGACGTGGTTAACAAGAACTACGCGGCTGTAGACCGTGGTGGCGAGTACAACCAATTGACGGTTGATCCCGCTTGGGCTAACCTTCCGGATGATGAGGCTGTCGTAAACAACGATCCCGCTTTCATCAACGAGGTAGTTCGTCCGATCAACGCTCAGGATGGCGATTTATTGAAGGTTTCCGCGTTCAAGGGCATCGAGGATGGTACTTGGGCGCAAGGAACCGCTAAATACGAGAAACGTGGCGTGGCCGCTTTCGTTCCGGTTTGGAATGAGGCGAACTGTATCCAGTGTAACCAATGTGCTTACGTTTGTCCTCACGCTTCTATCCGTCCGTTCGTATTGAACGATGAGGAGCAGAAGGGCGCTAGCTTCGCTATGTTGGACGTGAAGGCTCCGGCCGCTATGAAGGGTATGAAGTTCCGTATGCAGGTAGACGTTCTCGACTGTCTGGGTTGCGGTAACTGCGCCGATATCTGTCCGGGATTCAAGGGCAACAAGGCTTTGTCTATGGTTCCGCTGGAAGGCCAGTTGGCTGAGGCCGATAACTGGAACTACTGCGTGGCTAACGTTTCTTCTAAGCAAAACTTGGTAGACATCAAGTCTAACGTGAAGAACTCACAGTTCGCTACTCCGTTGTTTGAATTCTCAGGCGCTTGCTCCGGTTGTGGCGAGACTCCGTACGTGAAGTTGATCACCCAGTTGTTCGGCGACCGCGAGATGGTGGCTAACGCTACCGGATGTTCTTCTATCTACTCCGGTTCTGTACCTTCCACTCCTTATACAACGAACGAGAAGGGTCAAGGTCCTGCTTGGGCAAACTCTTTGTTCGAGGACTTCTGCGAGTTCGGCTTGGGTATGGAATTGGCGAACGAGAAGATGCGTAAACGTTTGGAAGGCTTGTTGCAACAGATCACCGTGGGCGAGCATGCTCCGGCTGAGGCCAAGGAGATAGCTGCCGCTTGGATCGCTAACCAGAACGACGCCGAGAAGACGAAGGAATTGGCTCCGCAGGTAATGGCGTTCGTTGAGCAAGGCATCAAGGAGGGTTGTCCGGTTTGCGCTCAGATCAAGGAATTGTCTCACTTCTTGGTAAAACGTTCTCAATGGATTATCGGTGGTGACGGTGCTTCTTACGATATCGGTTACGGTGGTTTGGATCACGTGATCGCTTCCGGCAAGAACGTAAATATCATGGTATTGGATACCGAGGTTTACTCTAACACGGGTGGTCAGTCCTCGAAGGCTACTCCGGTGGGCGCTATCGCTAAGTTCGCCGCTTCCGGTAAGAGGGTACGTAAGAAAGACCTTGGCTTGATGGCTACTACTTACGGTTACGTATATGTGGCTCAGATCGCTATGGGTGCCGACCAAGCCCAGACATTGAAGGCGATCCGCGAGGCCGAGGCTTACGACGGTCCTTCATTGATCATCGCCTACGCTCCTTGTATCAACCACGGTTTGAAGAAGGGTATGGGTAAGTCGCAAGCTGAGGAGAAAGAAGCCGTAGCATGCGGTTACTGGCACTTGTGGCGTTACAACCCGGCTTTGGAGGCAGAGGGCAAGAATCCGTTCACCTTGGATAGCAAGGAGCCGGATTGGAGCAAGTTCCAAGACTTCTTGAAGGGTGAGGTTCGTTTCGCTTCCGTAGCTAAACAATATCCGGCTGAGGCCGCTGAGTTGTTTGCCGCCGCCGAGGAGAACGCTAAATGGCGTCTGCGTAGCTACAAACGTATGGCTGCCGAGAATTGGGATGTAGAGGCTTAATATAACAGGTCTTTTAGTATAGAATGAGGGCGGTGTCTCCGGAAACGGAAGGCACCGCTTTTTTTATGGGGTGGATGGGGGAAGCTGCACATAAGGCGATACGGACCTGTACTACCGTATGTGCCGGCCTGTACTTCCTTATGTGTCAGCCCGCGCTAACGTATCTGCAAGTCCGTACTAACGTATCTACACGTTTGCACGAACGTATCTGCAAGTTTGCACAAGCGTATCTGCAAGTTTGCATGAACGTATCTACAAGTCTGTACTACCATATCTGCAAGCCTGCGCTACCGTATGCGCGGTTTGTCAGAAGACCGGGATCGAATAGACCAGCCCCAGCGATATACGGTGTGTATCCGGCTCTATGGCTCCCATTCGCGTGGCGGCTTTCTCTAGGATAACGCCCCGGTAGGTGTATAGGACGAATACGAAAAGGTCGAGTTGCTTGAAGGGGAAGAATTCCACGCTACTCTGCGCGTTCCACGAACGGCGGTACATCCCTTTCCGGAAATCACCGTTGCTCTTATACACCCGGGCGGTCTCGTACGCCCCTTTCACGTAAACGTTCCATTGGGGGTGGACACGGTAATCCACGTCGCCGATAATCGATAGGTATTCGGTGTTCATGGCGGTATGAGGCGTTCCGGGCAGACGGCTGACGACCCCATGTTGGTCGATCCCTTGGCGGGTGTACATAACGTCGAGGTATGTTAGCAACGGGCCTTTCTCATAGGTATTGCCACAGGTGAAATAGTAGGAGTAGCGCTTGCGGGTCTGCTGCCCGACGGCGGTGGCATAACGCAGTTGCAAGGCCTTGTCCAGATAATAGCTATTCCAGTTGACCGTGTACATAAAGGGTATCTTGGCCTTGGCGGTACCCTCGGGAAGTCCGGTAGGGTAGATGTCCTCGTCGTTACCGTTGCGGTTATTCACGATCTGGAAACAAAGCTCGTGATCCGGGCTGACTTGCCAGTTGCCCGAGATACCGGCTTGGTAGGCGGTCAGTAAATTATTGAACTCGCTAAACTCTCGTACCCGGATGGAATTGACGTAATACTCGTATCCCCCGAAATTGACGAATTGCTTGCCGATCGTGAAATTGAGATTAGGCCGTGCCTTCAGGTTCACGTACGCCAGCTCGAGCGAGGAGGAGAGGTTGTCGAGCGAATAGGGATCGGAGTATTTGTTGAACGACTGCCGGTAATGATACCCCAGCCACTTGCCCACGTCCCCCTTGATCTCCAGCCGGACACGGTTCAGCTTGAAGTTCATACCGTCTAGCTCCTTTCCGACAAACTCAGCGTTGGCCGAGGTGAAAAGCTGGAAGTTCATCTCGGCGCTATTGATCTTGATCTCTCCGTTCGATAATCGTTCCACGAGTGTAGGTTCCCCGTTATTCTCCCGAAGGGTCTCTTGGGCCGTCAGGCTGGCGTTCGTGGCTAGACAAAGCAAGAAAAGTAGAAAATGTTTCCTCATACGATAGATTTAGTTGGTAACAGCCTACAAAAGTATAAAAAACGTCTTAACCAAGATACGTTTAAGGGGATGAAAATGGGTGTTTAGGGGATGCGGACTTTCGTGCTATCCGCATCCCGAGGTGTATACGCTTTCTCTAGCCTCCGTCTAGAACCTCAATTGAGAATTCAATTCCGGGAACTGCGCTTGATGCCAATACGGGTAGATCGGGGTCGTCTGGCTTGCCATATCGAGGCGCTTCACCTGCTCCGGGCTGAGGCTCCAGCCTACGGCCTCTAGGTTCTGCCTTAGCTGCTCTTCCGTGCGGGCACCTATGATAAGGCTGCTTACTGTAGGCCGTTGCAATAACCAGTTCAAGGCGCATTGGGCTACGCTATGCCCGGTCTCCTCGGCTACCTGTTCCAATACCTCCACGATGTCGTACAGGCGTTCGTAAGAAGTAGCCTCGTCAGGTATCGGGCTTCCTCCGCGAGCGACACGCCCGTCCGTCGGGATCGGGTTATTCCGGCGGTACTTCCCGCCCAGACGTCCGGCGGATAAGGGGCTCCAGATAATGGCGCCCACCTTCTGGTCGATGCCTAGCGGCATCAGTTCCCACTCGAACTCCCGGTTCAGCAAGGAGTAATAAACCTGTTGGGCCACGTACCGGCTCCATCCATACCGCTCCGATACGGAAAGCGACTTCATTAAGTGCCAGCCGGAGAAGTTCGAGCAAGCGATATAACGGACCTTCCCGCTCGTCACCAAGTCGTCCAAGGCTCGGAGTGTCTCCTCTACCGGGGTATTCGCATCGAAACCGTGCATATGGTAAATGTCGATATGATCCGTGTTCAATCGTCTCAGGCTCGCCTCGCACGCCTGTATCAGATGGAAACGGGAAGAACCGATGGCGTTACGGCTCTCCGGGCTGAGGTTGAAAGTCGCCTTCGTGGAGATCAAGAGGCGATTCCTCAATCCGTGGATCGCCTTTCCCAAGATTTCCTCGGAAAGACCGTTGGAGTAGACATCCGCCGTATCGAATAGATTCACCCCGGCGTCCAAGCAAAGATTGACCATACGGGTAGCCTCTTCCACCTTGGTATGTCCCCAACCTTCAAAACCATTCGTGCCACCAAAAGTAGCCGTACCTAAACAAAGTGCCGGAACGTATAATCCGGAACCTCCTAGTTGTCTGTATTCCATAAAAAACTATATCTATTATTTGATGAAGGAAATGAAAATACAAATGTAACAAATAAAGTGTATCTTTGTCATTAAAAGAAGATAATAGGTATAAGTATGATTAAGGCAGTATTTTTTGACATTGACGGTACGTTGGTAAGTTTCAAGACGCATAAACTACCGGACTCCACGGTCCGGGCCTTGGACCTGTTGCGAGAAAAGGGAATCAAGGTTTTCATCGCTACCGGCCGCCAGTTGCAATCTATCAATAACCTCGGGACGCAAGAGTTCGATGGCTATGTTACCTTGAACGGAGGATATTGCTTGGCCGGAAAAGATAAGGTTATCTATAAACATAATATCCCGTCGGGGGATATAGAGGCGTTGATCCGCTATCAAGAGAATGAGGAGGCGTTCCCGTGCGCCTTGGTGGAGGAAGATGGGATTTACCAGAACTACGTGGATGATTCTGTGCGACAGCTTTACGACATGCTAGACTTCCCTCATCCTCCCTTGCGTCCTTTGCGTGGCAACGGGGGTAAGGAAGTATACCAGCTGATAGCCTTTTTCTCTCCCGGCCATGAAGAACGTATCATGTCCGTCTTGCCGCATTGCGAGGCTACTCGCTGGAACCCGCTATTTGCGGATGTCGTGCCGCGGGGGAGCAGTAAGGCGGTAGGGATCGATAAGATCATCGAGTATTACGGGATCTCGCTCCACGAGACGATGGCTTTTGGCGATGGAGGCAACGATATGGCCATGCTTCGCCACGCCGGGATCGGGGTAGCCATGGGTAACGCCGGCGACGAGGTGAAAGAGGCGGCGGATTACGTGACCGACTCCGTAGATGACGATGGTGTCATGAACGCTTTAAGACATTTCGATGTTATATAAATAAACAGTTTAATAACGCTAAATCACAAACGCTATGATTGATGAATTGGTAAGCTATAATCGTGAGTTCGTAAAGAACAAGGGGTATGAGAAGTATATCACGAATAAATATCCCGATAAGAAGATCGCCATCGTGTCTTGCATGGATACCCGGCTGACCGAGTTGCTACCCGCCTCCTTGGGCATCAAGAATGGAGACGTGAAAATTATAAAGAACGCAGGGGCGATCATATCCCACCCCTTCGGAAGCGTTATCCGGAGCTTGATGGTGGCGATTTACGAGCTTGGGGTTGTAGAGGTAATGATAATCGGGCATACCGATTGTGGAGCCAAGCACATGAATAGCTCCGAGATGATCGAAAAGATGAAAGAGCGGGGAATCCCGCAGGAACGAATAGATATGATCCGATATTGCGGTATAAACTTCGAGTCGTGGTTGCGGGGATTCGAGACCTCCGAGGCTTCCGTGCACGAGACCGTGGAGCAAATTCGGAATCATCCGCTGATTCCGTCGGATATAACGGTAAGAGGGTTTGTAATAGACTCTGTTACAGGTGAATTAACGCCGGTGGAGTAATCCCCGGCGTATTTAGACTTATTTGCACAATTCATAAATAATCGAAAAAATGAAATATTTTATTATGTTCTACAACATTGTTTCGGATAAAATGGTTATCTTTGTAACGAATTAAGAAAGAAAGATCGTTTTAGGATTATTTATTAACTGGCTTTCCAAGCGTGGGAAGCGTAAAACAAAAAGATTATGATGATGAGAGAAAATGAGAAAAGCCTTCGTGCTTTAGCGATGTTGCGTTATCAAGCAGATCGTTACCAGTCAGCTGGCAATGGTGCCATGAGTCAGCGATTAAACGCTGAGATCCGTCGCCTTATGAGCGAAATGAGTGTAGATGCGGATAAGAACTAAAAGACTGCGTCTTTTTTAAGTAAAGAATTAAAGTAAGAAATAAATTAGATGTCATCTCTTACCTCCGTTCAAAACGGAATGGTGAGAGATAGGAAATGAGGATTACCTTTGGCAATACGGCCGGGTGAGCCTTTTTTTGTGCCCTTTCCTTTCCTTCTCCTTCGCGTATCAGGGAAATTACTTATATTTGTGAATGAAAAAGCTAAAACAATAATCATTTGAACACAAAAGCGATGAAAAAAGCAGGATTACTCTTAATGTCGCTGGCATTAAGTACGGCTCTTTGGGCGGAAAGTCCGGAGAAGAAAGGTTTGGACGTGATAAATAGATCGACCGCCGAGGCGCATATCGGTTTCTTGGCCGATGATGATCTGGAGGGCCGTGAGGCCGGTTTCCGTGGAGGCCGTATAGCGGGAGATTATATCGTGGCGAACTTGAAGTCCTTAGGTATCGATCCCGTGGGCGATTCCTATTACCATCCGTTCGAGGCTTACCATCTGGAACGCCAGAAAAGAGGAGCCCGTTGGCAAGTCCACCCGGACTCGGTGGCCGCTATCAAGCAGACCGGTGTTTTCCAGAAGCTATCCTTGAATAATATATTGGGTAAGATAGAGGGGAAGAACCCGAACGAGATCGTGATTGTCGGCGCTCACTATGACCATCTGGGTATCGACCCGATGCTGGATGGCGACCAGATCTATAACGGGGCGGACGATAACGCCTCCGGAGTCTCTGCCGTTTTGCAGATAGCGAGGGCTTTCCTTGCCACGGGCCAGCAACCGGAGCGAACCGTTGTATTCGCTTTCTGGGACGGTGAGGAGAAAGGGCTTCTCGGATCGAAAGCCTTCGTTCAGTCTTTTCCAGAGATAAAGAACGTGAAAGGATATTTGAATTTCGATATGATCGGCCGTAACAATAACGAGGCGAAGCCTACCCATGTGGTTTATTTCTATACGGAGGCGCACCCTGCTTTCGGCGATTGGCTGAAGAACGATATCAAGAAATACAACTTGAATCTGGCACCGGATTATCGTCCGTGGGATAACCCGGTAGGAGGGAGTGATAACGGTTCCTTCGCAAAGATAGGTATCCCTATTATCTGGTATCATACCGACGGGCATCCGGATTACCATCAACCGAGCGACCATGCCGACCGGATTAATTGGGACAAGGTGGTGAATATCACGAAGGCCTCGTTCCTTAATATGTGGTATATGGCGAATGAGAAAGATTTTTAGAGATTATACTTCTTTTTCAATAGAAGATATCTAATAAAAGTAAGTTAACTTCATCGGCGAAGTAAGTTAACTTACTTTGGCATTTTAATTAACTTACTTTGCTAATGAAGCTGGCTTGCTTTTATATTCTGAAAAAACGCCTGAATTACTGTGATTTCATATCTTACCGCAGATACTTAGTTCTACATGAACTCAAGTCGATTTTAACTTAAAACCGTTTATATTTCTAATTTTATATTGTAAAACATAAAAATAAGGAAAGATTTATTTAATTATAATAACACAATATAATGAATATTTCATATCTTTGCCTCCGATATAAAATGTGCTAGGTATTTTGGCGCCAACTAAATAAAACAACTTCTACTTAAGAAAAGTTCATGTAGGACTCCGATAGTTAGCCCATTTTTTATTTGAACTTAATTACGCTAGAACTCAGGAGTGAGTGTATGTATGTGAATAATTTTAAAAGACAAATGTTTCGCCAAGACATTGTCTAATTATTTATCAATAAAACCATCAGTTATGTTGAAAAACTTTAAACCTGTCAGCTTAATTCTATGTGCGGGTGCGTTATGCTTCTCGGGAAGCATGTATGCCAACATCGCACCTGTTGAGCAAGGTACCTCTATCTCCCAGCAAAACGGGAAAGTAACAGGTACAGTGGAAGATGATTTCGGCCCAGTGACCGGAGCGTCAGTTGTCGTGAAAGGCACGACCAATGGTACGATTACCGATATGGACGGTAATTTCACCTTGGAAGGTGTCAAGAATGGTGATGTAATCCAAATCTCATTCATTGGTTACTCCACCATGGAAATTACGTATACCGGCCAACCGGTAGGCGTTATCAAATTAGCGGAAGACACCCAGAAATTGGATGAGGTCGTGGTTACGGCCTTAGGCATGAAGCGATCTGAGAAGTCCTTGGGTTATGCGATGCAAGAGTTGAAGGGAGACGCTTTGCTGGATTCTCGCGAGAGCAATATCGCCAATGCGTTGTCCGGTAAGGTTTCCGGTTTGCAGGTCGTTCGTTCTAGTGGTAGTGTAGGCGGTTCTTCGAAGATTGTACTTCGTGGTGCGAACTCTTTGACCGGTTCTAATCAGCCGTTGGTAGTTGTAGATGGTACTCCGATGGATAACTTCACCGGTGGTGTAGATGATGCTTGGGGTAACTCCGGTACGGATATGGGTAACGGTCTTTCGGATATCAATCCAGAAGACATCGAGTCTATGTCTGTATTGAAAGGTGCTTCCGCTGCCGCTCTTTACGGTTCTCGTGCCGGTAATGGTGTTATCTTGATTACGACGAAATCAGGAAAGAAGAATGATGGTCTGGGTATCAATGTGAACTTTGGAGTTACGGCGGATACTCCTTTTATGTTGCCGGAACTGCAAAGTTCTTTCGGACAGGGTTCTGTTGGTGCTTACAATGACCAAACCAATCTGAGCTGGGGTCCGAGGATTGAAGGACAGACTATTACTACGTATGACGGACGTCAAGTGCCAATGGCCGCTTATGACAATATTGGCGCTTTCTTTGGTACAGGTACCTCTTTCAATGAAGGCGTAAGTTTCCAGCAAGATGTGAATGGAACCTCTATGTTCTTTTCTTTCAATCGCCAAGATGACTCGGGTGTAACCCCAGAGCAAAGTCTGAATAAGACGAATTTAACGTTACGTGCTACCTCATTTTTGGATGAGGCTAAGAAATGGAAGGTGGATGCGAAGGTGAACTATGTAAACCAAAACGCCCATAATCGTCCGATCATTGGTATAAACCCATCCAACGCATTTTCAACCGTTTATAATTTGCCTCGCTCTTTGAATGTTCTTGATTTTGAGAACTGTGTGGATGATCAAGGGAAAATGGTTTGGTATGATAAAAGTAATAGTCCACAGGAGAACCCTTATTGGGTAACTCAATACCGTCAGAACGACGATACGCGTAATCGTATTTTAGGAAATGCTTCTTTAAAATATGCTCCTACGGATTGGTTTGATATCGAGCTGAGAGGAGGTACTGACTATTATACTACCACGACTACTCAAAAGTTATATTCAGGAGGTAATACGAAGCCGGAAGGTAGCTATTCTGAAGGTTCTGAGACATTCTATGAGAATAACTTTAGCTTCTTGGCTACGGTGCGTAAGGATGATTTGATCAGCAAATTGGGTGGTTTTGTTACATTTGGTGGTAACATCATGCAGCAGAAACGTACCAAAATGAATGCAAGTGCGGGAACGTTGTTGGTTCCTGATTTGTTTGATGTCAATAATGGTGTTGATAAACCTTCTATTACATCTTCTTTGACCCAGCGTAAAATGAACTCTTTGTACGGATCTCTCCAGTTGAACTGGGATGGTTGGTTGTTCTTGGATGTTACGGCACGTAATGACTGGTCATCCACTATGTCAAAAGAGAATCGTTCTTATTTCTATCCTTCTGTTAGCTTATCTGCTGTAATCTCTGATATGGTACAGAAAAACGGAGGAAGTATGCCTGATTGGTTTAGTTTCGCGAAGGTGCGTGCTTCTTTCGCTGAGGTAGGTAATGATTTGGATCCTTATCAGTTATATAATGTATATACAATTTCTAAGGATGCTAATGGTAATAGTATGGCTTCTGCCGGAAGTACCTTGTTTGACTCTTCGGTTAAGAGTGAGTTGATCAAGTCTTGGGAGGTTGGTGCCGACTTACGTTTCTTCAATAACCGTTTTGGTATTGATGCCGCTTGGTATAAGACAAATGCGACCAATCAGTTGCTGAATATTCCGATGGATGCTTTTTCCGGATATGAATCTCGAAAAGTGAATGCGGGTAATATCCAGAACCAAGGTTTCGAACTTTCGTTGAATGGTGCTATTATGCAGACTGCTAGTGGGTTTAACTGGGATGCGCAAGCTCATTTCTCTTTGAATAGAAGTAAGATCTTGGAATTAACCGAAGGGGTGACTGTCTATGATATCAAGACTGTGGATGTCTTACAGATTGCCGCTACCGAAGGTGGTAAATATGGTGATATTTATGGACAGAAATTTGTTCGCCACAATGGGCAGGTCGTGGTAGGTGAAGATGGTCTTCCTTTGATTACGACAGATAAAGAGTTGATTGGTAATCAGAACCCGGATTGGATGCTTGGTCTCACGAATAATTTCTCTTATAAGGGTTTTGATTTGAGTTTCTTGATCGACTTCCGTATAGGTGGTGAGATTTACTCGGCGACGACTTCTTCTTTGCATAAGAATGGTAACGCTGCCGGAACGGTCGTGAATGGTGATCGTGCTGATTTCGTGGTTCCAAACTCAATCATGAAAAAAGGTGATGAGTATGTGAAGAATGATGTCGCTGTTACGCCTCAAAGATATTGGGAGCGTATCGCTTCTTCAGGAAACTATGGTTTGCCGGAGGTGTTTACGTATGACGCTACGAATATCCGTTTGAGAAATATTACTTTAGGATATACGTTCAATAAGAATTTGTTGAAGAAAACCCCGTTCCAAAAGTTGCGTCTGTCCGCGACTTGTAATAACGTATGGATGATTGTTTCTCATTTGCCGGGTATCGATCCTGAATCTGTGGCAGCTACAAATACGAATGCGGTAGGATTCGAGAATGGTGGCGCGCCTACAAATCGTTCTTATACATTTAATTTAACTGTAGGATTCTAATAGAAAGGAGATAATATGAAAACGAAAAATATCATTATATTAGGAGCCTTGGCGGTCGCTTCATTGACAACGGTTACAAGTTGTAATGACTTTGAGGATATCAACAAAGACCCGAATAAGGCTGATTTGGAGCAAGTGGAACCGGAATGGTTCTTGAATGGCTCCATTGGAGATGCTCAAATGAACCCTGAAATAGCAGAACGTATTTTTATTTTGTATTGGAAGCGGGCTGCTCGTTTTGATCGGGGTAGCGGTTTCGCAATCGGTACGGATAATGATGACTATAATAGATTATACTTGACTTCGAACTCGTATGGCGTAGGTTGGTTGAATAAGGCGAATCAAGCGATAGAGGTCGGAGAGGAGAAAATCAAATTAGATGTGGATAATGCCTATCCTTATTATCGGAATATCCCGAATATGGCTCGTATTTGGAGAGCTTATTTGAACTCTGAATTGTCTGATAACTTTGGCCCGATACCGGCGTTATCTGCTTTTACCGGTGTTCCTGGAGAATATAATAAGGTGGAGGATATCTATACCTATATATTGAAAGAGTTGAAAGAGGCGGTCGCTTCTTTGGATGAGAGCATTGATATGAGTGCGATGTCCAAATATGATCCGTTTTTTGGTGGTGACATAAAGAAATGGAAAAAGTATGGAAACTCTTTGCGTATGCGTCTAGCGATGCGTTTGACTGCGGTCAATCCTTCTTTGGCGCAAGCTGAGTTTGAGGATGCTGCCAAGGGTGAGTTTATCGCCTCTATGGATGATATCGCCCAGGTTGCGGAGAAAGATGGATGGGATCCGTATACAGGTGTCATGACAAGAACTTGGAATAACCAAGCGATGTCTACTACTTTCAATAATCTCGTAGTGGGACTAGGCGGTGTGGAATTTCCTGTTCCTGATGAGTTGAAATCCAATTTGAAAGATCCTTATACTTACTTAGGCCAGAATGTCAGCCTGCATTTCCCAACAACCACAAATGATCCTTGTGCGGGCTATTTTTTCGATGGTATCCCACAATATATCGATCCTCGTGCGCCTCAGTTGTATAGCATTCCGGGGTATGATGACGGAGTGGTTTATCCTTCTTATATAGGTGCCGCTTCCGAGGTAAAGGATGAGATAACATTGATTGCGGGAGATTATACGGATGTGCTGACCGGACAAAAAGTTTCCGCGCCGGAAGTAAAACTTCCCATGAAATATTCTTGGACGACCGTTGTTGCCGGAAACTGGAACGATAAGGCCGGTTTAGTTGGTGACTATACAAGTTATAACTACAACTTCCCTTCTTTGGCTGATAAGTTCCGTCATAGCACGAACAAACGTGTATGGTTTGGCCCGTGGGAAAGTTATTTCTTGTTAGCGGAAGCTGCGGTTTATGGTTGGAATGTTCCGGGTAGCGCAAAGGATAATTATGAGAAAGGTATCGCCGCTAGTTTTGAATATAACGGTGTTTCCGATAAACTCTTAGAATATTTGCAATCTAAGGCTTATAACCGTGTAGGAACATCTGTAGCTTTCGATCATACGGTAGAGGCTAAGGCTTATACGATCAACTATTACGATGCATATACGAAACAGAATAAGACAACGACTTATGAGTATCCTAAAAATACGATCTATAAGAATGGTCAGTATAATAATGATGCATTGACTAAGATCATTACGCAGAAGTTCATCGCTCAGAATCCTTGGTTGCCTTTGGAAGTGTGGTCTGATCACCGTCGTTTAGGTTTGCCGTTCTTCGAGAATCAAGCTGTAGAGGCTGCTTACAATCCAACTAACCAAGTGTTGTTAACTCCTGCTACTTGCAAGGAATGTAAAGTAGAGTTCTACCCGAAGCGTCTTCGTTACCCGGCAGTTCTTCAAACCAATAACTTGGAAGGGTATAACCAAGCTTTAGAAAGACTTGGTGGTCCGAACATGACGACAACTTCTTTGTGGTGGAATATGAAATAATATGAATAGTATTTTTACTGCAAAATAATAGGAATCCTCACGTTGGGATGTATCATCATTCAACGTGAGGATTTATGTTTTTAATGTTAAACTTTTAAATTTTACAGTTATGAGAAAGTTATTAATGGTATTGTTTTTATTTGGAACAATTAGTGTTTTTTGCAATGCCCAAATAGATGGTTATTATGTAAAAGACAGTGGTAATCTAGCGCTTTTTGCGGATGGAGAACCTAGGACTAGTAATTCAATTGGTATTGAAGCTGGGAAATCAGTGGAAATTCGTTTTACTCAACCTTCTACTGGAGATTTCTTGTGGCAAAAAATGAGTGGTAGTGACTATATTCAATTTAATCCCGGTGGGTCTGGACGTTTTGCGTTAATTTGGACACAGAGTGCAAGTAAAGGGGACTCGGCTGTTTTTTGTGTCACAGACAAGAATGGTGATGTGCTGACGATTACTATTCATGCTTATTAGACTTTATAGGAAATAAAGATATCTACTTCTTGTCTTTTCTTGTCTTTTGACAACTTTGTATTGTAACTGATTCGGAAATTATAGAGAATAATATTCTTACGAGAAAAGGGCGTATCGATGTAAATGTCGGTACGCCTTCTTTTTTTTGTGGTGATGATTTGTATGGGTAAACTGGAACTTTTATTGGCTTCTGAAGTGAATAACTAACGGCTTCCTGCCTCTTTTACGGTTTGGTTATCCTTTGGTTAAAATTTCTGTAAATCAATTTTTTATGGATGTTAGTAAGGATAACTCTTATTCGTTTTGTCTGTAAGGAGAGAGTAGTTGCGGTATCCTCACCAGTTACCTCTTGTATATGTTAAACTCAAAACATATCTGCCCTTTTTATGTTTATACAGGATAAATGACATTTGTTGACGCAAAAACTAAAACATTGTCTAGAAAAATAAACAAAAAACAGTAGTTATGTTGAAAAGATTCAGACCAGTCAGCTTAATCCTGTTGGTAGGGGCGCTTGGGTTCTCGGGAAACTTATACGCCACGCCTATGTCCGGGATTCCGAGGGTTGACATTTCACAGCAAAACGCAAAGGTGTCGGGAATAGTTGAGGATGCCTTAGGACCCGTTACCGGGGCGTCCGTAATCGTGAAAGGAACTACCAATGGTACTATGACCGACTTGGACGGACATTTTACCTTGGATAACGTGAAGAAAGGGGATATCATACAGATATCGTTTATCGGTTATACCTCGCAAGACATCCCGTATACTGGCCAGTCCGAGATTACGGTTAAACTCGTGGAAGATACCCAGAAACTCGATGAGGTGGTGGTGACCGCCTTGGGTATGAAACGGGATAAGAAAGCCTTGGGTTATGCCATGCAGGAGTTGAAAGGGGATGACCTCTTGGCCTCCCGTGAGCCGAACTTGGCGAACTCCCTTTCCGGTAAGGTTTCCGGTTTGCAGATCGTCCGTTCAAGCAATGGCGTAGGAGGGTCTTCTAAGATCGTACTTCGTGGTAACAACTCCTTGACGGGTAGCAACCAGCCCTTGATCGTCGTAGACGGTACCCCGATGGATAACTTCACCGGTGGCGTGGATGATGTATGGGGTAACTCCGGAGCGGACATGGGTAACGGCCTTTCGGATATCAACCCGGAAGATATCGAGTCCATGACGGTATTGAAGGGTGCTTCCGCCGCCGCCCTTTATGGCTCACGTGCCGGTAACGGCGTGATCTTGATCACTACCAAGTCCGGACGTAAGAACGAGGGACTCGGTATTACGATCAACGCCGGTATCACCGCCGAGACGATTTTCCTGAAACCTGATTTACAGAACGACTTCGGACAAGGCTCCGTGGGCGTTTACGATAACCAATCCCGCCTTAGCTGGGGACCGAAAGCCATGGGACAAATGGTAACCGATTGGAGAGGCAACCAAATCCCTCTGCATACTTATGATAATATCGACGCTTTTTTCCGCACCGGAACCTCCTTTAACGAGGGTGTCAGCTTCCAGCAGAACATAAAGGGTACGGCGGTATTCGCCTCCGTAAACCGTTCCGACGATGCTAGTATCACCCCACGCTCAAAACTAAACAAGACGAATATTACCTTGCGTGCCACCACTTTCTTGGATGAGGCGGAAAAGTGGAAAGTAGATGCCAAGGTGAATTATATCAATCAAAACGCGCATAACCGCCCGATTCAGGGCGTGAATCCCTCGAACGCTTTCAATACGATCTATAACCTGCCTCGTTCCTTGAATATCCGCGAATTTGAGGATGACGTGGATGAGCAAGGCAATATGATTTGGTATGACGCCTCCAAGAATCCGCAGGAGAACCCTTATTGGGTGACCCGTTATCGCCAGAACGAGGATACCCGTAACCGTTTGTTAGGAAATATCTCCTTGAAATATGCCCCGACCGATTGGTTCGATATTGAGTTGAGAGGTGGTACGGATTATTATACCACGACGAAGAGCGAGAAAGTATATGCCGGTGGTAATACCAGTCCGAGAGGTCTGTATACCGAGGGATCGGAGACCTTCTATGAGAATAACTTCAGTTTCTTGGCTACGGCCCGGAAGGATAACTTGATCGATCGGCTGGGAGGCTTCGTTACTTTCGGTGGTAACTTGATGCTCCAGCAGCGTAATAAGATGAACGCTTCTGCCGGAGAGTTGTTGGTGCCGAACTTGTTCTCGCTGAATAATGGCGTGAATAAGCCGACAGTCACTTCCGAGTTGATCCGCCGTCGTATGAATTCCTTGTATGGGTCGTTGCAGTTGAACTGGGATGGTTATCTGTTCTTGGATGTTACGGCACGTAACGATTGGTCGTCTACGATGTCGAAAGCCAACCGCTCTTATTTCTATCCATCTGTCAGTTTATCGCTTGTGATCTCAGATATGTTGCCGAAGATTGGCGGAAGCATGCCGGATTGGTTCTCTTTCGCTAAGGTACGTGCCTCCTTCGCTGAGGTAGGTAACGACTTGGATCCGTATCAATTATATAACTTCTACTCTGTAGGCAAGGACCCCAACGGGAATACGACGGCGAAACCGGGTAAGGTACTTTACGACTCGGATGTACGTAGTGAGTTGATTAAATCATGGGAGGCCGGTTTCGATATCCGTTTCTTCAATAACCGGTTAGGCTTGGATGCCGCTTGGTATAAGTCCAACGCTACCCGCCAGTTACTGGATTTACCGATGGACCCGTTCTCCGGCTATGCTTCCCGTAAGATTAACGCGGGTAACATTCAGAACGAGGGTTTGGAGATCTCCTTGAACGGTACGATTCTAGACAATCCCGCCGGATTGAGCTGGAGCTCTACGGCGCAGTTCTCCTTGAACCGGAATAAGATCAAGGAATTATACGAGGGCGTGAATCTATATGATATAAAGACGTTCGACGCTATCCAGATCGTAGCTCCGGTAGGTGGTTATTATGGTGAGATCTACGGGCAGACCTTTATGCGTGTGACCGATGAGAATAGTCCTCACTATGGAAAGATCGTCGTAGGTGATGATGGTTTGCCTTTGATCTCTACCGAGAAGTCGAAAGTAGGAAACCAGAGTCCGGATTGGATGATGGGTTGGACCAATAATTTCTCTTATAAAGGTTTTAACCTGAGCTTCTTGATAGACTTCCGTATCGGTGGTAGCATCT
>NZ_FR885282.1:42546-60846 GCF_000436315.1 Parabacteroides sp. CAG:2
CCTTCCGTATCGGTGGTAGCATCTATTCGGCGACAGCCTCCAACCTGTATACCCGGGGTAACGCCGCCGGAACAGTGGTGAATGGTGATCGTGCCGAATTCGTGGTACCGAATACCGTGGTTCAACAGGGTAGTGGTTATGCGGAGAATACGGTCGCCGTCACTCCCCAGAACTATTGGGAGCGTATTGGGTCTACCGGAAATTATGGTTTACCAGAGGTTTATACCTATAGCGCCACCAATGTCCGTTTGCGTAATATCACCTTTGGCTACGAGTTCAATCGACAGATGTTGAAGAAAACGCCTTTCCAGCGTGTACGTCTATCCGCTACTTGTAACAATGTTTGGATGATCCATTATAACTTGCCGGGTATCGACCCCGAGTCCGTTGCCGCCACGAATACCAACGCTACCGGATTCGAGAATGGAGCCGCGCCGACCAGCCGTTCCTATACGTTTAACGTAACCGTGGGATTCTAATGGAATACATGATAATTTGAATTACGATAAAAATGATGAAGATGAAAACAAGAAATATACTTTTTACCGGATTGGTATCGGTGGCTGCTCTTCTTTCTTCCTGTAATGACTTTCAGGAGATCAATGAGGACCCGAATCTTGTGGGAGAGGATAAGGTGAAGCCCCAATGGTTCCTGAATGCCTCTATCATGGGAGACCAGATGAACCCAGAGATAGCCGAGCGTATCTTTATCTTGTACTGGGACCGTGCTTCCCGTTTCAATAGGGGAAGTGGTTTTACGATCGGTACGGATAACAATGATTATAGTACGATCTACTTGAGTAATGATTACGCCGTAGGTTGGCTGAATCAAGTGACCAAAGCGATCCAGTTAGGAGAGCAGATGGTTGCCAATGGCGAGGCGGATACCTATCCTTATTATAAGAACGTGATCCAGATGTCCCGTATCTGGCGTGCTTACTTGAACTCGGAAGTAGCTGACGGTTTCGGGCCGATCCCTGCGTTGGCCGCTTTCTCCGGTGTACCGGCTGAGTACGATAGTGTAGAAGCTATCTATCAATTTATATTGAAAGAGTTACGGGAAGCTGAGTCTGCGTTAGACCCCTCCTTGGATATGTCCGCTATGGCTAACGAGGATGCTTTCTATGCGGGAAATGTTACGAAATGGAAAAAGTACGCCAACTCTTTGCGTATGCGTTTGGCGATGCGTATCTCGGCTGTCGATCCTGCCTTGGCGAGAGCGGAATTTGAGGATGCCGCCTCTAAGACATTTATCTCCGAGCCAACCGATATCGCTTCCGTGCAGGAGAAAGAGGGGTGGGATGAGTTGACGAGCGTGATGTCTCGTCCTTGGAACGGGCAGGCAATGTCCGTGACGTTTAAGAACTTGGTAGTTGGTTTGGGTGGACAGGAATTTCCGTTGCCGGACTCCTTAAAAAGCCATTTGAAGAATCCATACGATTATCAAGGTTTATATTTGAACCAGCACTTCCCGCTGACGACGAATGATCCGTGCGCCGGTTTCTATTTCGACGGTATACCTCAATATGTAGATCCCCGTGCCCCGAAGTTGTTTAGTGTAGTGGGCTGGGATGATGGTGTGGTTTATTCCGATTATATCGGTGCGGCCAGCGAGGTGAAGCCGGTTCACTTGAAGAATCCGGCGGATAATACCCAGAATATGTTGACGATCGATCCGAAATATACGTGGGGCACTTGGGTCGCCGGAGAATGGGACGTGAAAGCCGGTCTGGTAAGTGAGCTGACAGGTAAGAATTATAATTATCCCTCTATATCGAAACAATATCGAATGAGCACCAATAAGCGTGTCTTCTTCGGCCCGTGGGAAAGTTACTTCTTATTGGCGGAGGCTGCGGTGAAAGGCTGGAAAGTTCCGGGAACGGCTAAATCCAATTATGAGTCTGGTGTTACGGCTAGTTTTGAGTATCATGGCTTATTGAGCCAAGTCGGTGATTACCTATCGTCTCAGAAATACAACCGTGTAGGTACTTCCGTCGCTTTCGACCATACGACAGAGGCGAAATCATATACGATCCGTTATACGGACCCCTATACGAAGGAGGTAAAAAGCCGTACGTATGAATATCCCCATAACTCGATCTATCGGAATGGCGCTTATAATAATGACGCCCTTACGAAGATTATCACCCAGAAATATATAGCGCAAGTTCCTTGGTTGCCGGAAGAGGCTTGGAGCGATCATCGTCGTTTAGGTCTTCCTTTCTTCGAGAACCAAGCGGTAGAGAAGGATTACAACCCATTGAATCAAGTTCCTTTGACGGTCGCTACCTCTAAGGAATGCCGTTGGGATTTCTACCCGAAACGTTATCGTTATCCGGCGAATATCCAAACGAATAATCAAGCGGGTTATGCGCAAGCTCTCCAGCTTTTGGGCGGCCCGGACTTGACGACTACTCCACTTTGGTGGAACGCTAAATAGCGAACCTGCTTGGTCTGTTTTATATATACTTTTTCGGTGTCACGCATTTATTTGTGTGGCACCGTTTTTTTGAGATTTACTCAATCGTGCTTAGCCATTTCTCCAGTTCGTCAGTCCATTGACGTTTGTATACGAAGTTGTCCCGGAACCCAAAACTATGGCCGCCTTTTGGGTAAATATGTAAGGAGGCGGACACCTTGTTTTTTAGCAAAGCGAGATAATAAAGCACGCTATTCTCCGGGCTAACCGCCTCGTCATCCGAAGCCAACGCTATAAAGGCGGGAGGTGTCAGTGCGTTTACGTGCAATTCCAGAGAGAAAGCTTCCTCTTCCTCATGCGTGGGATTCGCTCCTAATAGCCGTTCCCTCGATTTAAGGTGCGTTAAATGAGGTAGCATACTGATAACCGGATAAAGGAGTATTTGGAAATCTGGACGTGCGTCGTCTACCCCGAATATTGCGGCATGCCCGGCGATATAACCGCCAATGGAGGCACCCATGACACCGACCTTCGTAATCTTCCACTCTTCCGAGTAATTATGGAGGATGCGGAGACCTTGGCGAACATCGTCCAGAGGAACTTCCCTATGTCCGTTCGGCATCCGGTATTTCAATACGGCATAAGTAATACCTTGCGCGTTAAACCATGCGGCCATATCACGCCCCTCATGTCCGATCGAAATCTTGGAAAGTCCGCCACCCGGACACATCAAGATCGCCTTGCCATTCGGCTTCGTCGCCGGATAAACCAATAGGGAAGGGTTCGATATATTGGATATGGCATTCGGGGCATCTTCCAATTCTACGCCGGCCAATCCATTACTAGTGGGCGCTCCATCCGGCCAAAGTAGGATAATCCTATTTTTCTGTTGTATTGTTTCCATTTTCTATATTCTGAATTGTGTTTATAGTATAAAACAACGTTGGCCTTTGATTAGTTTAGCATTCAAGATCTTTTCGAATCATCATCGTATATAAAAAAGTCCGGAAAAGACGAGGAAAATCACCCTCCATCCTTTTCGGACTTTTATCCTATTACATTGAAAGATAAATTATTGCATACCTTCCGTAGTCATTTCCTTATTGATCTTTTTAACTAATCCCTGAAGAACGGCACCCGGGCCTAACTCGATGAAATGAGTGGCACCGTCGGCGATCATGTTCTGTACGCTTTGGGTCCAACGTACCGGGGCGGTTAACTGTGCGATCAAGTTAGTCTTAATTGTTTCCGGGCAAGTCTCGGCTTTCGTGCTTACGTTCTGGTAAACCGGGCAAGAAGGTTTATTGATCGTCGTAGCCTCGATAGCGGCAGCCAACTCAGTACGAGCTGGTTCCATCAATGGAGAATGGAACGCTCCACCTACTTTCAACTTCAAGGCACGCTTAGCGCCTGCGGCCAATAACTTCTCGCAAGCCTGATCGATACCGGGGATAGAGCCGGAGATTACCAATTGGCCCGGGCAATTATAGTTAGCGCAAACCACTACCTCGTCCTTGATGCTCGCGCAAATTTCCTCAACCGTCGCATCCGGCAAGGCTAATACGGCGGCCATTGTAGAGGGAGTTGCCTCGCAAGCCTTTTGCATAGCCATGGCACGTTTGGAAACTAATACCAAGCCGTCCTCGAAAGACAATGCTCCGGCAGCTACCAAGGCAGAGAATTCTCCTAATGAGTGACCTGCGGTCATATCCGGTTGGAATTGATCACCTAATGTTTTCGCGAGAATGACAGAGTGTAAGAAGATCGCTGGTTGAGTAACTTTGGTTTGTCTCAGATCCTCGTCTGTTCCGGCAAACATTAAATCCGTGATACGGAAACCAAGGATCTCGTTAGCCTTCTCAAACATCTCTTTAGCAAGAGGATTATTATCGTAGAGGTCTTTGCCCATACCTACGAACTGTGCCCCCTGACCGGGAAATACGTACGCTTTCATCTTTCTAATTTTTTTCTAATTTCAGTTTTTTAAGACGGTGCAAAGGTAATAAATTTGGAATAATGAGGCTACTATTCATTACAAATTGTATCTTTGCCCCCATAGAAACGAGAATATTAATGACTAATATTATAATATCATGAATGAATTACTATTTTTAGGAAACTTAGGTACAGGCGAGATCGTGATCATCGCCATTGTTGTGTTATTGCTTTTCGGTGGTAAGAAAATTCCTGAGCTGATGAAAGGTATCGGTAAGGGCGTGAAGAATTTCAAGGACGGTGTAAAAGGATTGGAAGACGATATCAAATTAGACGATACGGAAAAGAAGTAAAGGAAGATGCAACAAGAAGAAATGTCATTCTGGGATCACCTAGAAGAACTTCGTTGGACTTTATTTCGTTCTATTTTAGCGCTCTTTGTTTTTGCTATAGCCGGGTTCTCGGTAATGCCGTGGCTGTTCGATAATGTCGTGATGGCCCCGTGTAGCTCCGATTTCATCGTCTATCGGGAAATGTGTAAGATTAGTTCTCATTTTTCTTTTCTCCCGGACTTTTGTAATGATACTTTCCATGTGAACATTGTCAATATCAAGCTGGCTTCCCAGTTCTTCACGCATATGACAAGTTCTTTCTGGTTGGCGTTATTATTGACTTTCCCCTATTTGATGTGGGAGATCTGGAAGTTCGTAAGTCCGGCTCTTTACGAAAATGAGAAGAAAAATGTACGTTGGGTATTCTTGTTCGGAACGATAATGTTCTTTATCGGATGCTCAGTGGGTTATTTCTTGGTGTTCCCGATGACACTACGTTTCTTGGCGACTTACGAGTTGAGTGCCGCCATTACGGAACAGGTATCCCTTGATTCTTACATGGATAACTTCTTGATGTTGATATTCGTGATGGGAATCGTATTTGAGATGCCATTGGTATCTTGGCTATTATCTCAGATAGGGCTGCTAAACCGCTCGTTCTTTCATAAATACAGACGGCATGCTGTTGTCGGCTTGTTAGTTGGTGCGGCGTTCATCACTCCAAGTAGTGATCCGTTTACGTTAAGTATCGTATTCTTACCGCTCTACGGTTTGTATGAGTTGAGTGCGTTCTTCGTGAAAAAAGCCCCAAAGGAAGAAGACGAGGAGAATGAGGAAGATAATAATGAGGAATAAATCCCGAAAGTTATAATAATGTAATATAAAAAAGACGTAACTCTGTTTAAGGGCTACGTCTTTTTTTATTATTTCAATAAAGGTAACCGGTCCAGCATATTCCTTAGCTTGATGGCTATACGAGGCATCGGCTCGGCTACCGTAAGACCTACCAGATCATACTTGGATGCTATATTGTTGATAACACGTACGACCTCGTCTATTTTCATCCCGTTAGGCTCTACGCCGACTCCCGCTATCATATCCGCCGGATCGATTACGTCCATATCGAAGTGAACGACAACTTTGGATGCGCCCGTCCCTTTTAACCACTTGAGGATGGAGGAACTATCCTTCGCCACCTCCTCTGGTGATAAACCTTTTATACCTAAGTTCTTCTGCCGTTCTTTCATGCCCTCATCCCACGAGCGTAAACCTACGATTAAGGTATTCGAGACCTTGAACTTTCCCGGTAATAATTGAAGAGTCTCTTCATCACCCATCCCTAGACAGGCCGTAAGGGCCATCGCATGATATCCCTTATACTCGTCATACGGCAAGTTTATATCCGGATGTGCGTCTATCCAGACAATGGCTATATCATCCGGATATTTAGCAGCCAGATAGGTGAAGGGTACGACACTTACCGAACATTCGCCCCCTAAGGTGACAATCTTTTCTGGAGCGTTTTCGTGCAGTAATTCGAGGGCTGCTTTTGTTTGTTTCAGAATAACCTTGCGGGCGCTGATCCCTAGATCCGTTTCTCTATCGTTTATATCTAGTGAGATGGGTACTTCCACGGTTTTCTGGGGACTTGGGGGAGCGAGGATATTGAGTAATTGAGCTCCTAGGTAATACCCTCTGGAAGCGTCGTCCGCAGGAAGGTCGGGCATCCAATGATTCACGATCCCACCTTGCCATTGGGGATAGATCAAACGAAGTGTCGATGTTTTATCTTCCATGTTATCGTAGTTTTTGTACAAAGTTAAAGGATTCCACCGAATTCTCGTCTTGATGAAAAAAGATTTTCTCCTTGATGAAAATAGATTCTCATCATAATGAAAAAAGATTTTCACCCCGATGAAAATAGAAAGTTTTCCCCGTAAACTGTTTCTCTTTCGAAATAATTTATGTATGTTTGCTCAAACTCAAAACGAATTGCATAACATGAAGCACATGTCTATATTGGCGGTCTCTTTGCTGGCACTCGTGGCCTGCACGCCTGAAAAGAAACAGGAGGCGGATTACTCGCAGTATGTGAACCCCATGATCGGTACGGATTTTACCGGCAATACCTACCCGGGAGCCCAAGTTCCTTTTGGTATGGTACAATTGAGCCCGGATAACGGTTTGCCGGGTTGGGATCGCATCTCGGGGTATTTCTATCCGGATACGACGATCGCCGGCTTTAGCCATACGCACCTTTCCGGTACGGGGGCAGGCGATTTATACGATATCTCTTTTATGCCCGTGACCCGTCCTTATAAAGAGGCCCCGGCGCCGTTAGGAATCTATTCCACGTTCTCGCATAATGACGAGGCGGCTTCCGCAGGATATTACCGGGTATTGCTGAAGGATTATAACATTAACGTGGAGCTTACGGCTACCGAGCGTTGCGGTATCCAGCGGTATACCTTCCCGGAGGCCGAGGCTTCGGTATTCTTGAACTTGAAGAAGGCGATGAATTGGGACTTTACCTTGGATTCCAAGATCGAGGTGGTAGACTCTACGACGATTCGTGGATACCGCCTATCCCAAGGCTGGTCTCCCTTGCAGCATGTTTATTTCGAGACCCGTTTCTCTAAGCCTTTCGTGGCTTGTCATATGGATACGACTTCTATCGTGACCAAGGAAAAAGGTTGGATCGGTACGGCCTATGTGGCCCGTTTCGATTTCAATACGAAGAAGGATGAGGAAATCCTTGTCACGACCGGAATCTCTGGCGTCAGCATGGAGGGAGCGGGAAAGAATTTGCGTGCGGAAGCCCCGAAGGATGATTTCGATTACTATCAAGCGCAGGCTAGCGCGAATTGGAACCGACAGCTTTCCAAGATTGAGGTGAAGAGCCGGAATACAGACGATATGGTGAAATTCTATACGGCCTTGTATCATTCCATGATCGCCCCGACGATCTATAGCGACGTGGATGGTTCTTATTACGGCCCGGATCAGCAAATCCATAAAGCGGACGGATGGACGAATTACTCTACTTTCTCTTTATGGGATACCTACCGTGCCTCCCATCCGTTGTTTACGTATACGGAGCCGGAACGGGCGAATGATATGATCAAGGGTTTCTTGAAGTTCTATGAGCAGAACGGGGCTTTGCCTTTATGGAACCTTTATGGCTGGGAAACGAATATGATGATCGGTTATCATGCGGTGCCCGTTATCGTAGACGCTTATCTGAAAGGTATCGGTGATTTCAATGCCGAGAAAGCGCTGGAGGCTTGTATAGCGACAGCCAACCGGGATGACTATCGGGGTATCGGCGATTATAAGAAGTTGGGCTACGTACCGGCTTATAGCGATCCGAAAAAATGGGAGAACTGGTCTTTATCGAAGACCTTGGAGTATGCCTACGATGATTATTGCATCGCTAAGATGGCTGAGAAGATGGGTAAGAAAGAGATCGCCGACGAATTCTTTAAACGTTCACAGAATTATCATAATGTGTACAATCCGGCAACTTCCTTTATGCAGCCTCGTGATGAGAAAGGAAACTTTGCCGCTAATTTCAGCCCCGATGATTATACGGAAGATATTTGCGAGAGCAATGGTTGGCAATATTTCTGGTCCGTGCCGCAAGATCTGGACGGTTTGATCGGATTGGTAGGAAGTAAGGAACGTTTCGCCGAGAAATTGGATAGTATGTTTACCTATGTCCCCAAATCGGATGAGGAATTGCCTATCTTTAGTACAGGCATGATTGGTCAATATGCGCATGGAAATGAGCCGAGCCATCATGTGATCTACTTATATAATAAGGTCGGCCAGCCTTGGAAGACCCAGAAATACGTGGCTCAGGTATTACATGACTTGTATCTGAATGCTCCGGACGGTATTTGCGGTAATGAGGACTGTGGGCAGATGTCCGCTTGGTTTGTGTTCAGCGCCATGGGATTCTATCCGGTTGATCCGATCAGCGGCCAATATGAGATCGGTTCCCCGTTGTTCCCGGAGGTGAAGATGCATGTAGGCAATGGCAAGATCTTTACGGTTTTGGCTCCCGAGGTCTCTGCGGAGAATATTTATATCCAATCCGTGAAGCTGAACGGACAACCTTATGATAAGAGTTATATCACCCACGAGCAAATCATGAGCGGGGCGACATTGGAGTTCGTCATGGGCAGCCAGCCGGGACCGGTATGGTATACGAACGAATGAAATAGCTCTCTATGATATAATGAAGAGAAGTGCCGTGGTCATATCGCCACGGCACTTTTTTTAATCCGGTTCATGCGAATCTTTCCCATAAGCCTTGACAATATCCTTTACGATGTACCAGAGTACGAACACGACCATTATGCTTCCGATCAATATCTTTCCCACTCTTATGATAGAATCGATGTATTCTTCCATAATGTTATTATTTAAGAGATTACCGTTCGAGGTAAATGTACGGATAAAAATCGGGAAATAAGTCTATGTCTCTAAGATAATTCAGATATTTGTTCTATTTTTGAGCATTGTATAAATGATTAAATATAATAGCATGTTAAAACAAATGATAGCCTTGACGGCTTTGATGGTGTCATCCATTGCTTTTGCGCAAGACCGGGAGTATGTAATCGTGGTACATGGTGGTGCGGGGGCGATGGCCGGATTGGAGGAAGATCCGGTTAAGTCGGCTCAATATTACGCCGCATTGGACTCCGCTTTAATGATTGGAGATAAGGTCCTTTCTGCGGGAGGCGAGGGGCCGGAAGCGGTGATGGCCGTAATCAATTACTTCGAGGGAAATCCGTTGTTTAACGCCGGAATTGGTGCTACCTGTACGGTGGAGGGAACTTTTGAGTTGGACGCTTCCATCATGGAAGGCAAGGATTTAAGCGCAGGCGCTGTAGCTGGCTTAAAACACGTGAAGCATCCGATCAATGCCGCCTATGCCGTAAAGACAAAATCTCCGCATGTCATGCTGAGCGGAGCCGGTGCTGAGGAGTTCGCCAAGGAACAAGGCTTGGAAATGGTAGAAGACAATATGTATTTCGCTACGCCCAAGACGATGGAGTGGATCGAGAAGTTAAAGCAAGAAAGTAAGAAGAACGGTACGGTAGGCTGTGTCGTTCTGGATAAGCAAGGAAACTTAACGGCCGGGACCAGTACCGGCGGGATGTTTAAGAAAAGTTGGGGGCGGATCGGGGTATGTTCAAGAAACGTTGGGGGCGTATCGGTGATTCGCCCGTGATCGGGGCAGGAACGTATGCGGATAATAACAGTTGCGCTGTCTCCTGTACGGGGCATGGAGAGTATTTTATCCGTCATGCGGTAGCGTTCGATGTGTGTGCCCGCTATAAATACCTTAAGGAAAGCGTAGAGAAAGCGGCGGATTATATCATCCATACGGAATTGAATACGAACGCCGGCAACGGCGGCTTGATCGCCGTGGATAAACTAGGAAATATCGCCATGCCTTATAACAGTGGCGGTATGTTCCGCGGATTCTTGTATAAGGAGAAAGGTAGCCCGGAAATTAAGAAGGGCTGCGGTATCGGAAAGAAGATCGTTGTGGTAGGGGAAAAGTAGTTTTTTGTATCTTTACGCCAAATTCAGGATAGAATGGCGAAAACAAAAACCGTATATGTCTGCTCTAACTGTGGCGCTGATTCCCCGAAATGGCTGGGTAAATGCCCGAATTGTGGGGAGTGGAACACTTATGTAGAGGAGATCGTAACAAAGGAGCCTGCCGTGAAGCGGCCAGTTCCCGGTATTATGGAGGGCAATAAGATCCGTCCGGTGTTATTGCGTGATATAACGACGGAAGAGGAGGCCCGTATCGATTTAAAAGATGATGAATTAAATAGGGTCCTCGGCGGAGGCTTGGTGAAGGGCTCTTTGGTCTTGATCGGTGGAGAGCCGGGAATCGGAAAATCTACCTTGGTCTTGCAAACCGTGTTGGGCTTGACAGGCTTGAAAACCCTATATGTCTCGGGCGAGGAGAGCAGTCGCCAGTTGAAACTCCGGGCGGACCGATTATCGCATGATAATCCGAACTGTTTCATCCTATGCGAGACGCATCTGGAACAGATTTTTACGCAAGCGGCCAATATCCAGCCGGACTTGATGATCATAGATTCCATACAAACCATCTTTACGGAAGTCGTGGAATCTTCCCCCGGCAGTGTTTCCCAAGTACGTGAGTGTAGTGCCGCTATCTTGAAATACGCCAAGGAAAGCGGTGTCCCGGTCTTATTGATCGGCCATATCAATAAGGAAGGCAGTATCGCCGGTCCGAAGGTATTGGAGCATATCGTGGATACGGTGTTGCAGTTTGAGGGCGATCAGCATTATATGTATCGTATCCTGCGGAGCATCAAGAACCGTTTTGGCAGTACGGCGGAACTAGGGATTTACGAGATGCGCCAGAACGGGCTTCGTGAGGTCAGCAATCCATCCGAGTTATTATTAACCCAGAATCATGAGGGACTGAGCGGTGTCGCCATCGCCGCCGCTATCGAGGGGGTACGTCCTTTCTTGATCGAGACGCAAGCCTTGGTCAGCTCGGCGGTTTACGGTACGCCGCAACGTAGCGCCACCGGATTCGATTTACGCCGAATGAATATGTTATTGGCAGTATTGGAGAAAAGGGCGGGTTTTAAGTTGATCCAGAAAGATGTTTTCCTGAATATCGCCGGAGGTTTGAAAGTGAATGATCCGGCTATCGATTTGGCGGTAATCAGTTCCATCCTTTCTTCTAGCTTGGATATCAGCATCGAGCCGGGTGTTTGTATGGCTGGCGAGGTGGGCTTGTCCGGAGAGATCCGTCCGGTCAACCGTATTGAGCAACGTATCTTGGAGGCGGAGAAGCTGGGTTTCTCCCGGATTATCATTCCGCATAATAATCTAAAAGGTTTCGATACGGCGAAGAGCAAGATTCAAATCGTACAGGTAAAGAAAGTGGAGGAAGCCTTTCGGCAACTATTCGGTTAATATATAATAAACAATGATAAAAGAATTACAACTCAGGATATTGCCGGAAGAGGCTGTTAATGAGCAATCGCTAAGGCAAGTAGTAGCCCGTGAGACGGGTGAGGCTCCGAAAAATATCCGGGCCGTACGTGTATTGAAACGTTCGATAGACGCACGCCAGCGAACGATATTTGTCAACGTGAAACTGCGTGTTTTCATGAACGAGATGCCTAGCGAGCCGGAATATCAATTGATAGAGTATAAAGATGTCTCGGCAGGGAAACCTGTGATCGTCGTAGGAGCCGGTCCGGGAGGTCTGTTCGCCGCCTTGCGCTTGATAGAGTTAGGTTTGCGCCCCATCATCGTCGAGCGAGGTAAGGACGTGCGGGAACGCAAGAAAGATATCGCCTTGATCAGTCGTGAGCATAAGGTGAACGGAGAATCAAATTATAGTTTTGGTGAGGGCGGTGCCGGCGCTTATTCTGATGGAAAGCTGTATACCCGTAGCAAGAAAAGAGGCTCGGTAGATAAGATACTGAATATCTTTTGCCAGTTTGGGGCAAGTCCCTCTATCTTGGCGGATGCCCATCCGCATATCGGAACCGATAAGCTCCCCCGTGTGATCGAGAATATCCGGGAGCAAATCAAGCGATGCGGAGGTGAGGTACATTTCGAGACCCGTATGGATGCTTTTATCATGAAAGAGAACGAGGTGATCGGCATCGAGACGAATACGGGAAAGAGCTTTTACGGGCCTGTTATCTTAGCTACCGGCCATTCCGCCCGTGATGTCTATAACTATTTATACGAACGCCAGATCCAGATCGAGGCGAAAGGGATCGCAGTCGGTGTTCGTCTGGAACATCCTCAGGAATTGATCGACCAAATCCAGTATCATCGGAAAGAAGGTCGTGGGAAATATCTTCCTGCGGCAGAGTATAGTTTTGTGACGCAAGCGAATAACCGGGGCGTCTATTCCTTCTGTATGTGTCCGGGAGGTTTCGTAGTTCCTGCGGCGAGCGGACCTAAGCAGGTCGTGGTAAATGGAATGTCGCCTTCTAACCGGGGTTCCCGCTGGTCTAACTCAGGGATGGTGGTAGAGATCCGTCCGGAAGATTATTCCGAACTGGTAGGGCAGGAGGAGCTTTATCTTCGGAATGGCGAGAAGGTGGATGCGGACTCCCCATTAGCGTTGATGGCCTTTCAGGAACGTCTGGAAGAGGTCTGTTGGTTGAATGGAGGCATGAAGCAAACGGCTCCCGCCCAGCGCATGGATGATTTCATGCGGAAGAAGAACTCTTTCGATTTACCGGTTTCCTCGTATACGCCGGGTCTGCTGGCCTCTCCGTTGCATTTTTGGATGCCGGAATTCGTGACCAGTCGCCTGCGGGAAGGTTTCCGTTATTTCGGTAAGGTCTCTAGAGGCTTCTTGACCAACGAGGCAACCATGATCGGCGTAGAGACCCGTACATCCGCTCCGGTTCGTATCGTCCGTGATCGGGATACCTATCAACACGTCACGGTAAAAGGTCTTTTCCCTTGCGGTGAGGGAGCGGGGTATGCGGGAGGAATCGTATCCGCTGCCATCGACGGGGAACGTTGTGCGGAAGGAGTGTATAATTTAGAATCCAATAAATAAGAAAAATGAAAAGTGGTATGAAAATAGGAATATCCCTTTGTCTGGGAGTTCTTATGTGTTTGAATGCGGGTTGTACGGGAAAGAAGTCTGCTGCGGAAGAGCCGGAATTAACGTACAGTAATCCTTTGTCGGTCCAGTTTGGCGATCCATACGTATTGTTGGCCTCGGACGGACGTTATTATATGTATGGTACCGGTGCCGGGGCTGTAGACGGTTTTTGCGCCTATTCTTCCGATGATTTGATCCATTGGAAGTCGGAAGGGCAGGTTTATCGGGGCAATACGCCCGATTCTTGGGCAATCGCTAATTTCTGGGCGCCGGAAGTGTACGAGCGTGACGGGAAGTTCTATATGTTCTTCAGTGCGGATTGGCGGAAGAATCCGACCAACGAGGAGGAAAATTTCCGTATCGGCGTAGCTGTGTCGGATAAGCCGACCGGACCATTTAAGGAATTGGCCGATGCTCCTTTGTTTGATCCGGGATATCCTGTAATCGACGGAAACTTGATCGAGGATGAGGATGGCCGTACCTATCTCTATTATTCCCGTTGTTGCTATAAGCATCCGGTAGAAAGCGAGATCGCCGATGAGGCAAAGAAGAAAGGCATGTTCGACTCCGTTGAGGAAAGCTGGATTTACGGGGTGGAGGTCGCTCCGGATCTTACGCACGTAATTGGGGAACCCGTACTTCTGCTGCGTCCACCCGTAAAATTGGATGATGCGCAAAGTGAATGGGAAAGTCGCTCGGTTACCAAAGGGGAGGTCGGACGTCGTTGGACGGAAGGCTCTTTCATGCTACGTCACAACGGCTTGTATTATATGATGTATTCCGCTAATTATTTCGGCGGGGCGAATTATGCGGTGGGATATGCCGTGTCCGAACATCCGTTAGGACCGTTTGAGAAGGCATCTAATAATCCGGTGCTGGAGAAGAACGTGGAAAAAGGCGGTATCGTCACGGGTACCGGACATAATAGCGTTACTTGGTCGAAGGACGGAAAACAAATGTATTGCGTTTATCACGGGCGTACCCAGAAGACAGGGGATGAGCGGGTCGTATTCATCGATAAAATGCGAATCGATGAGAATGGCCTTCTAGTCGTGGAAGGCCCTACCACCGATCCGCAATCTATTCAATAGTTATTTATCTCTTCCAGCAACGCCACTCGTTCCAACGAGAACGTAGTGTCGTTGCGTTGGATATATTCCAATAGCTCTTTCGCTCTTGCCCGGAGTTTTTTACCTTGCGCCTCCGGCAAAAGGAAACTTTCTTCCAGCAAGGTCTTGGTCGCCAGCTCCATGCGTTGGAGGCCACACGAGTCATCACCGTCCAGATAAGTGCGGATGCCGTCGATAGGCGTGTTCAGCAAGAAATCGTTATCCAGTTTTAAGAATGTGTAGACGGATTGGATTAACTCGGGGTTCTTGCGTGCCCCATCGTTGGAATTACGATTGAAGATGATCTGGGCGATCACTTTGCCCAGTTCCTCGATCTGTACCATGATGAAATCTCTCTTTAACATAGGAGTGGTGAATTATTCGATCGTTATACTTTGGATGCGGATGTCTTTCTTCGGACGGTCATTCTGGTCTTTCGGCTGGGTGGCGATCTGATCCAGAACGTCGAATCCCTCCGTCAGCTCCCCGAAGATCGTATAGGTGCCGTCCAGATGATGGCAACCGCCTACGGTGGTATAAGCCTTCCGTTGCTCGTCCGTAAATAGCAAATGCCCGGGAGTTGCTTGAATAACGGAGTCTATCTGGGCGTTGATCGCTCTCAATCGCTTCTGGTACTCCCGTTTGTTACTCATCTTTATCATATTCAGCTCCGCACGTACCGGTGCGTAAAACTCCTTCAGGGCCTTTTGCCGGGCCGGATAGTTGGCGGTACGCTCTAACGTATCCAGTTCGGTTTCCCTATAGACCTTCCCCTGCACGATAAAGAATTGCGACATATCCGATTTCTTTTGCGGGTTGATATCGTCCGGTTGGCGGGGAGCGGCCAAGGCTCCTTTCTTATGGAAATATTTCTCGTTGATCTCGGGCGGTATCTCGGCGGAAGGATCTCCAAAGCCGCATTTAGCACCGGCGGGAGCGTTCTTGGAATCCGGGGCTCCTCCTTGGATCATAAACTCCGGCAGGACACGGGTGAATAAGGTCCCGTTGAAATCCCCCCGTTTTGCCCGTTCGATGAAAGTACGGGTGTGATTAGGCACATCATCGTACAGGATGGCCTTCATAGTACCTACATTGGTTTTAATAACTACCGTTTTTCCAGCTTCTTGCGCCGAGGTGGCTACCACGCAAAGGAACAATGCTGATAAAATGTAATATATCTTTTTCATGAGATTTTAATTTAAAAGGTAAATATAGGTGTTATGTTGTAAAACACAAAGTAAATGCCTAACTTCGCGTCTTTATTAATAGGTAATAAGATTTTTAAAGATTTTAGCATGGATTGGATAAACGACTTATTATGGGGAGAAGGTATCGGGCATTCTATCCTTTTACTATCTTTCGTGATTGCCGCCGGCATTCAGTTGGGAAAGATAAAGGTGTTTGGGATTTCGCTTGGGATTACCTTGGTGTTGTTTGTAGGTATTATTTTAGGGCATTTTGGGTTTACGGTTAACCACAATGTGATTCATTTCTTTAAGGAATTTGGATTGATCTTATTTGTTTATTCGGTAGGTATGCAAGTCGGGCCGGGTTTCTTCTCGTCTTTTAGGCAGGGGGGAATCACGTTGAATATGCTAGCCTGTGGAATTGTCTTCCTTGGCGTGGCTACGGCTTTGGTATTGCATTTCGTGACAGGTATTCCGATGCCTACGATGGTGGGTATTTTATCGGGGGCGGTGACGAATACCCCCGGATTAGGTGCGGCTCAGCAGGCTTATTCCGATATGTACGGGGTTTCAGATAATACGATCGCCTTGGGTTACGCCGTGGCTTATCCGCTGGGCGTGATCGGTATTATTCTTTCGATCATTTTCGTACGTTACGTATTCCGTGTGAATTTCGATAAGGAGAATGACGATTTGAATAAGGAGGATGCCTCGCATACGAATGAGGCGAAACCGATCTCGCTGGTCGTAAAGAACCCGGCGGTTTTCGGTAAGACGGTAGGGGAGTTATCCGGTTTGATGGATCATCTGGATTTCGTGATTTCCCGTGTATGGCGTAATGATAACAAGCAGATCGAGATCGCTTCCGCCGGTACGATCTTGAATGAGGATGATAAGATTTTCGTGATCACGACCGATCAAGATGCCGAGTCCGTAAAGACATTCATTGGCGAGGAGATCGATATGGAGCGCAAGCAATGGATTCGTATGGAGAGCCAGTTTATCAACCGCCGTATCTTGATCACGAAACCGGAGTTGAACGGCAAGAAGCTGGGACAGTTGAAACTGCGTAAATTATATGGTATCAATATCACCCGTATCAACCGTGCGGGCGTGGACTTGGTAGCTACGCCGGCTCTGACGTTGCAGGTGGGCGACCGTGTGAATGTGGTGGGTACCGAGACGGCTGTCTCGAATGTAGAAAAGGTATTGGGTAACTCCTTGAAACGCTTGAACGAGCCGAACTTGATCACGATCTTTATCGGCATTGCCCTCGGTATTGTCTTGGGGAGTATTCCTATCACGTTCCCGGGCATTCCGCAACCGGTTAAGTTAGGTTTGGCGGGAGGTCCGTTGATCGTGGCGATCTTGATTAGCCGTTTTGGTTACCGTTATAAGCTGGTTACCTATACGACCCAGAGCGCTAACTTGATGTTGCGTGAGATCGGTATCACCCTCTTCCTCGCTTGTGTGGGTATCAGTGCCGGCGATGGTTTTGTGGATACGATCGTGAACAATGGTGGATTCGCTTGGATCGGTTACGGTTTCATTATCACAACGATTCCTTTGCTGATCATCGGTTGTGTAGGCCGTTATTTCTATAAGATCAATTATTTCACCTTAATGGGCTTGATCGCCGGTAGTACGACGGATCCGCCCGCTTTGGCTTACTCGAACGCTACGGCTGGAAACGACGCTCCTTCCGTAGGTTACGCTACGGTATACCCCTTGACCATGTTCTTGAGGGTACTTACGGCGCAATTATTGATCTTGTTCTTCGCTTGATGCGGTAGTTATAATGGTGCCGTCTTACACGTATATCGGCATTGCCTCACACGTATATCGACGTTGGCCTATGCGAGCGTAGGCGTGAGGCGATGTCGGTATACGTGCTGGATGGAGTTGACGCCGGGGAAAATAAAAAGCATAGATGTATTAAATTTATCAGTTTAAAAGGTGATGTTATTCGTAACATTGCCTTTTTTGTTAGCTTTGTGGGAGTATAATCTAATTTAATATCGTGGAAAGAATGAGTGTAGAGAAGAAAAACGCTTATATCGGAGTGGATTTAGGGGGGACGAATATGCGTGCCGGCCGTATCGTAGGGGATCGATTAGTGGCTCAGGGGAGCGCCCCGACTCCCAAGGACGCCGCGGATTGCGAGGAGACATTGGAGGCTTTGATAGAGGTGATCCGTTCCGTGTGGGACGAGAGTGTGGTAGCTATCGGTATCGGTGTGCCGAGCGTGGTGGATCGTGAGAAGGGGATCGTATATAACGTGGTGAATATCCCGCATTGGGAGGAGGTACATTTGAAGGAGATCTTGGAGGCTTGCTTCTCCGTGCCGGTTTATGTGGATAACGACGCGAATTGCTTCGCTCTGGGTGAGCGTATCTTTGGCGAAGGAAAGACGGTTGATAACTTCGTGGGCCTCACCTTGGGTACGGGCTTGGGGGGTGGAATTATCCAGAATGGCAAGCTGTTGGCCGACGCTAATTGTGGCTCGGGAGAATTTGGCATGATTCCCTACCAAGGACAGATCTTGGAATATTTCTGTAGCGGTTCCTATTTCATGAACGTATGGGGCGTGGATGGGAAGGAGATGTACACCCGTGCGATGCGGAAGGACGAGCAGGCGCTGGAGGCTTACCGGCAGTTGGGCGTACAT
>NZ_FR885282.1:60856-80993 GCF_000436315.1 Parabacteroides sp. CAG:2
CCGGCAGTTGGGCGTACATGTGGCCGCCGCTATCAAGATCGTGGTATTGACGGTAGATCCGGAGATGATCGTCTTCGGAGGCTCGGTGACCGCCGCCCATGAGTTGTTTGAGGAGAGCATGTATGAGGACTTGAAGGATTTCGCTTATCCGAACTCTATCAAGAACTTGAAGATACGTTTCTCTAAGCTGGAGAATCCGGGGCTATTCGGTGCCGCTTCCCTTTGTTATGATAAATAAAGACGGATAATCAATTGTTTACTTAAATCTGATTCATACCATGAGACATGTATTTTGTAGGAAGGTCGTTTTCCTTTTGGCCGCTTTACTGGTTGTATGCGGCATGTCGGCCCGTAAGCCGATCAAGACGTTATTAATAACGGGGCAGAATAACCATAATTGGCAGGTGAGCCATGTGGTGCTTAAACAGATATTGGAGAACTCGGGACGCTTCTCCGTGGATTTCGCGGTCTCTCCGGAGGCAGGGAAGGATATGTCCGGCTTTGTCTTGGATTTCAGTCCTTACGAGCTGGTGGTGCTGGATTATAATGGGGATGCTTGGCCGGAGGAGACAAACCGTCGTTTCTTGGAATATGTGCGAGGAGGTGGAGGTGTCGTGGTCTATCATGCCGCTGATAACGCCTTCGTGAACTGGCCGGAATACAATAAGATTTGTGCCTTGGGCGGTTGGGAGAACCGGGATGAGAAAGCGGGACCCTATGTATATTGGAGCGATGGTAAGTTGATAAAGGATAGCTCGGCGGGCGTGGGTGGCTCTCATGGCAAGCAGCATGAGTATGTGCTGAATGCCCGGAACCATGAGCATCCGATCATGAAGGGGCTGCCGAATAAATGGAAACATGCGCAGGATGAGTTATATGATCGTATGCGTGGCCCGGGAAATATAAAGGATTGCTTGTATACGGCTTATTCGGATAAGGAGACCGGAGGTTCCGGCCGTGAGGAGCCGTTGATCTTTACGGTTGATTATGGGAATGCCCGTATATTTCATACGATGTTAGGGCACGCGGGGGAAACGGTAGAGAATTGTCCGGCTATGCAATGCGCCGGCTTCCAGATTACCTTGTTAAGAGGTGCGGAATGGGCCGCTACCGGCAAGGTAACCCAAAAGGTTCCCGCTGATTTCCCGACGGAAAAACAAGTATCTAATCGGAGTAATTATAAGCGGTGATACATGGTTTATTAGAATGCCCATTGTAAGCTCCTTATGATGGGCATTCTAGCAAGCTAACAATGGGCATTCTAAGGAGCTTACGATGGGCATCGTGCTATTTTGCTGAATCCTCGTGCGATAGATAGCCGTCGCTTAATGTGAATCGGGGATCTTGATCCGCCAGAAAGCGGATGGCCGTGAGGATTTTCTCTTGAGGGAAAGGTAATTTCTCAATAAGTTCTTTCACGGGGATAGGGGATTCCCCGGCCAATATCTTTATGAGACTTTCCCGGATAGCGTTGAATTCCCAATTCATAAGCTGTGATTCATGCTTCGATAGGCATACGTCGCAACAGCCACAAGGGGCGGAATCTTCCTCGCCGAAATAGGATAGGAGCATGCGGCTACGGCATACCCGCTCCTCGTTGATATATTCCAGCACCTTCTCGATCCGTTTCCCGAAACGCTCCTTGCGTTCCTCATACGCCGAGCGGGGTATGGAAAGGTACCGCTGTTCCTCCCGGGTCTGGGTATAGATAATCAACGGGGTTTTCTTATGCGGGATGTAGTTTACGATCCGGTATCTGGATAAACCTACCAAGCTCTCATACACCTCGTGAGGTGTCACTCTCGCACGGGTGGCGATTACGCTCTCATCTATATAAACATAATCTGCGAATAACCCGGTGTAAGAACGCAAGATTGTCTGAATCACCTCATCCGTTCGCTTGTTCTCACTTAAATACCTGTAAAGCTCGTCACGGGTAGCTGTGAACATCAGGCGGGAAGCGTTGTCTACCTCCTCCGTATATTCGATATAGCCCGATAGCCCAAGGATCTTCAAGGCATGATGCGCTTGCAATAAAGAGAACTTATAAGCGGAACAGAAATCCGTCAATGAGAAATCGTGTACCGTATCTAGCCCGTACCCTACGGCGATCTGGTAATAATTACCCAACGCCTCATAGACCCGATAGATAAACTCCTTGTCCGGAAACTCATCCGCCAGCCGTTTCTTTAGCTTGGCGCTATCCGTGGAGGAACAAAGAGCCACGGCGAAGGCTTTCTTCTCATCACGCCCCCCGCGTCCGGCCTCTTGATAATATTCCTCCAACGATCCCGGCATATCCATATGCACGACCAATCGCACGTCCGGCTTATCGATACCCATACCAAAAGCGTTGGTCGATACGATTACCCGGCACTCGTTGTTTTTCCAACGGGCCTGACGCAGTTCTTTCTCGTCACGGTTTAACCCGGCATGGAAGAAATCGGCGGAGATACCCGCCTGTTGCAGCATGAGGGCGATCTCCTTGGTGCGTTTCCGGTTGCGGACATATACGATGGCCGTACCCGGAACTTTTCCCAATATATAAACGAGTGTATTTAACTTATCCTCCGTCTTCCGGACAATATAAGCCAGATTTTTGCGGGCGAAGCTCTTTTGAAATACGTTCTTCTCCTTGAACCGCAGACGCTCTTGTATGTCATTCACCACTTCCGGGGTAGCCGTGGCGGTCAAGGCTAATACCGGAACACCCGGCAATAAGTCCCGGATCTCAGCGATATTGAGATAAGAAGGACGGAAATCATATCCCCATTGCGAGATACAGTGACTCTCGTCGATTACCAGCAGACAAACCTGCATGGCCTCCATCTTGACCCGGAAAATATCCGTACTAAGCCGCTCCGGGGAGACATATAAGAACTTATACCCCCCGAAGATGCAATTCTCCAGTTGCGTGATGATCTCTTGCCGGCTCATGCCCGAATAAACGGCCGTAGCCTTGATGCCGACCCGGCGTAAGTTCTCCACTTGGTCTTTCATCAATGCGATCAAGGGAGTGACGACGATGCAAATCCCCTCCATCGCCAATGCCGGCACCTGAAAGGTGATGGATTTACCACCACCCGTAGGCATCAGCCCAAGCGTATCTTTTCCGGCACAGACGGAATGGATAATATCCTCCTGCAAGGGGCGAAAAGCAGGGTATCCCCAATACTTCTCTAATATCTTATGGTAAACGTCCACCTGTCCTCCTCATATATCGTCGGGTTTGATGTCTTTGATCATCAGCTGGATAGAGGTGTTGCCGTTGTAGGTGTTCTCCTCCACCGTGTAGCAGATGTTGAAAGGCTTCATACCCTTGATATGGTCGTTGTACCTGTGCATGCCGAAAGCGATGGCGTGCATGGGGGTGCTTGAGTTTCCGTCGATCAATTCCAGCTTGAGATGCTCCAGTTCCTTACCCACGAGCTTACTGGTGCCGTAGTCCTTTACGCCAAGCGAACAGAATACGGGCTTTTGGTTGTCCGGCCCGAACGGGCTCATCTTCTTTAGGTCGTTCACGAACTTCTGGTTGATCTCTTTCAAATCCAAGATAGCGTCGATATCGATCTGCGGGATCATCTGCTCCGGTATGATCTCCTCGGATGCGATCTTCAAGAAACGCTCGGTGAATGCCTCTAGGTTCTCCTCCCGAAGGGAAAGCCCGGCGGCGTAGGTATGTCCCCCGAAATTCTCCAATAAATCCCGGCAACTCTCTATCGCCTTGTAAATATCGAAGCCTGTTACGGAACGTGCCGATCCGGTGATCAACTCGGACGATTTGGTAAGAACGACCGCCGGACGGTAATACTTCTCGGTCAAACGGGACGCTACGATACCGATCACGCCTTTGTGCCATCCCGGGTTATACACCACGATCGCCTTCCGGTCATCCATGTTCTCTACTTCGTCGATGACAGCGTTAGCCTCGTCGGTGATCTTCTTGTCCAATTCCCGGCGTTCCTCATTATATTGGTTGATGCTCTCGCTCTTCTCCCGGGCACTGGCGCTATCCTTGGACAGTAGCAGTTCCACCGCCTCCTTCCCGTTCATCATACGGCCGGAAGCGTTGATACGGGGACCGATCTTGAAGACGATATCACTGATCGTGATCTCCTTTCCGGTCAATCCGCAGATATCGATAATCCCTTTCAGCCCGAGGCTGGGGTTGCTGTTCAATTGCTTCAGCCCGTAATAGGCGAGGATGCGGTTCTCTCCCGTAATCGGGACGATATCCGAGGCGATACTGACCGCCGTCAGCTCCAACAACTTCTCCAGATCCGAGAACGGGAAATTATTGCTCTTGGCGAACGCCTGCATGAACTTGAATCCTACTCCGCAACCCGATAAGTGCTCATACGGATAGATAGAATCCGAGCGCTTGGCATCCAATACGGCGACAGCGTCCGGCAAAGTGGCGTCCGGCATATGGTGGTCGCAAATAATAAAGTCGATGCCTTTCTCCTTGGCGTACTCGATCTTCTCGATCGCTTTGATACCGCAATCCAGCGAGATAACCAGCGACACGCCGTTCTCGGCGGCATAATCGATACCCTTGTAAGAGATACCGTACCCCTCGTCGTACCGGTCCGGGATATAGAAATCCAAGGTAGACGAGTAAGGTCTTAAATACTTGAAGACGAGCGATACCGCTGTCGTTCCATCCACGTCGTAATCGCCGTAGATCAAAATCTTTTCTTTATTCCCCAAGGCTTTGTTCAAGCGCCTCACCGCCTTATCCATATCCGGCATAAGGAACGGGTCGTGCAAATCGTTCAAGCTGGGTTTAAAGAATTTCTTCGCCTCTTCGATCGAAGTGATACCTCGTTGAACGAGCAAGAGACAGATCACCGGGCTGAATCCTAATTCAGCCACCAATTGGTCTCTCTTATGTAACTCTTCTTCTGATGGGGTTTGAAAGTTCCATTTGTTAATCATTATATATTGTTTTTTTCTTTTTTGCTTGCCTGATACTACGGATACCTTGTCATCCTTAATCTACCGTATGACAAAGGCGAGATTTCCGCAATATATTTCAACCCGTAAAGTTAGAAATTAAATATGGTATATCCGGTATGGCTTAAAGAAAATAGTTTTTTTGTTATTATTTTTTTGAAGTAGGAGAATGATTCGTACATTTGCCTAAATATTATAAAATACAATGACGGAAGATATTAAAAAAGCTTGCGAAGTAATGGCCGCAGGCGGCATAATACTTTATCCTACAGACACTATCTGGGGAATTGGTTGCGACGCTACCAATGAAAAAGCCGTACAAAGAGTGTACGAGCTAAAGCGAAGGACAGACAATAAGGCTATGTTGGTCTTGATGGACAGCGAGGCTAAATTGGATAGGTACGTGTCGGATGTTCCCGATATCGCTTGGGATTTGATTAGCGTGTCTGATAAGCCGTTGACCATCATTTACTCAAGTGCCAAGAACTTGGCGACAAATCTATTGGGAGCCGATGGTAGCGTGGGTATCCGTATCACGAACGAGGAGTTCTCCAAGAAATTGTGCGAGCGCTTCCGTAAACCTTTGGTCTCTACTTCCGCCAACGTAAGCGGCGAGCCTTCTCCCGCTAATTTCAGCGAGGTATCGGAGGTGATCAAGGAGGGTGTGGATTATATCGTGAGTTATCGTCAGGACGATATGAGCAAGGCCGCTCCGTCCGGCATTATCAAGTTAGGAGCCGGTGGGCTTGTGCAGGTAATTAGATAAGGATGAAGAAAAGCGTACAAGCCGGAAAATATATTGTCTCGGATTTTATAGCGTCGTCGGTAGTCTGGTTATTATTTAACCTGATACGCTATGAGGAGGTGGCGGTGTATGAAGGGTTTGATACCGTCGGGGCCTTTTTGCTGCATATCCCCTCATTGAAGGGGCAGCTATTGATCCCGTTTTTCTGGTTCGTATTATATTGGTTTTCCGGTTATTATAATAAACCGTTCGGTAAGTCGAGGCTTACTGAGTTGTTCTCTACCCTTGGGAGCGTGTCGATCGGTGTCGTGATCTTGTTTTTTGCCTTAGTGCTGAATGACTTGCCCCGTTCTTATCACGTGTATTATGATATGTTTTTCTCTTTATGGGGATTGCAGTTTGTCTTGACGTATATTCCCCGGTTATTGATTACGCAGGCCGGGTTACGGAAGATAAAGTGCAGGGAATGGGCGTTGAATGTATTGATGATTGGGGCGGGGAAGAAGGCGGCGTGTATTGCCGACGACCTGTATGGTTTGGGTTATAATATCGTCGGTTTTGTCTCCGATGGTACGGAGAAAAAGGGCGGGGTCGCCGGAGATCGTGTGATCGGTAGGCTAGAATCTTTGCCGGTGATCGTAGAGGAGAAAAAGGTGGATGAGCTGGTTGTCGCCTTGGAGACGGTGGATAATAACCGTTTGATGGATATCCTGTATTCGTTATATTGTTATAAACGGCCGATCAAGATATTGGCGGATAAATCCAGTTCATTATCGCAAGTAAAGATCAAGGCGATAAAGGGCGTTCCGCTGGTGGACGTGACGGATAACAACTTCTTGCCCATCGAGCAGAATGTAAAGCTCTTTATGGATAAGACGTTATCTCTGATTTTCTTGGTGCTCTTATCTCCCTTGTTCCTGTATATCGCTTGGCGGGTGAAGCGGGATTCCCCCGGCCCGGTGTTTTTCAGTCAGGAACGGATCGGATACATGGGCGAGCCTTTCATGATCTATAAGTTCCGTACGATGTACACGAACGCCGAGGAGGAAGGCCCGTTGCTCTCTTCCGAGGACGATTCCCGTATCACTCCCTTCGGACGGGTGATGCGGAAATACCGCTTGGACGAGTTACCGCAGTTCTGGAACGTGCTGAAAGGGGATATGTCGCTAGTTGGCCCCCGTCCGGAACGTAAATATTTCATCGAGCGGATCGTGAGGAAAGCCCCCTTCTACTATCTGCTGCATAATGTACGTCCGGGAATCACCTCGTTGGGTATGGTGAAATATGGATATGCCGGCAGCGTGGATGAGATGATCGAGCGCTTGGAATATGATATATTATACTATGAGAATATGTCCTTGATTCTGGACATAACGATTCTCATTTATACAGTTAAAACAGTGTTTACAGGTAAAGGTATTTAAAATGGCTAACGAAGGGTTATTCTATAAATTGTTGTTATGGCGGGAAAAGCGCATCAAGGAGAAGCATTTTATCCTTATTATCAGCTTTATCGTGGGAATTTGCACAGCTGCGGCCGCTATCATATTGAAACAATTGATCCATTTCATACAACATGTATTGACGGGTAATTTCAGTGCTGACGGCGTGAACTATCTCTATTTGCTTTATCCGGTGATCGGTATCTTGTTGGCCGGCTTGTTCGTGAAATATATCGTGCGTGACGATATCGGCCATGGGGTGACGAAGATCTTGTATGCCATCTCGCAACGAAAGAGCCGTATCAAGCCGCATAATACATGGACGTCTATCGTAGCCAGTTCCGTGACGATCGGCTTTGGTGGATCGGTCGGGGCGGAGGCTCCTATCGTATTGACAGGGGCGGCTATCGGTTCTAATCTGGGACGGGTGTTCAGGATGGAGCAGAAGACGTTGATGTTGCTCGTGGGATGTGGTGCCGCCGGAGCGATCGCCGGTATCTTCAAGGCGCCTATCGCCGGGTTGGTGTTCGTGATTGAGGTATTGATGCTGGACCTTACGATGACTTCCGTGCTTCCTTTGCTGATCTCGTCGGTGACGGCGGCTACGATGTCTTATATCTTTACCGGCACCGAGGCCATGTTTAAGTTCTCTCAGACCGAGGCATTCGAGATCGAGCGTATTCCTTACGTGCTCTTGCTGGGTGTTTTTTGCGGATTGGTATCCCTTTATTTTACCCGTGTGATGAACAAGGTGGAAGGGATGTACCGGAAGTTGGGTACGTATTGGAAGAAGTTCATGTTGGGCGGCGTGATGCTGAGTATCTTGATATTCCTGTTCCCCCCACTATATGGTGAGGGCTATGATACGATCGGCTCGTTGCTGAACGGGCAGTTCTCGCATATCATGGACAAGAGTTTGTTTTACGATCTGAACGATACGTATTTCGGGGTCTTGATCTTCTTGACCTTGATCTTGCTTACGAAGGTATTCGCTTCCAGCGCCACGAATGCCGGAGGGGGTTGCGGTGGTATCTTCGCTCCTAGTTTGTATCTGGGCTGTATCGCCGGTTTTATCTTTGCGCATACATCTAATTATTTCCCGTTCACGATGTATATCTCAGAGAAGAATTTCGCTTTGCTGGGTATGGCGGGCATTATGTCCGGGGTGATGCACGCTCCTTTGACCGGGGTTTTCTTGATTGCCGAGCTGACGGGTGGGTATGATTTGTTCCTCCCCTTGATGATCGTCTCGATCAGTTCCTATATCACGATCCTTATGTTCGAGCCTCATAGCATCTACTCCATGCGTTTGGCGCAGAAAGGCGAGTTGTTGACGCACCATAAGGATAGGGCGGTGCTTACCTTGCTACGGGCGGATAGCGTGATCGAGAAGGATTTCCAGATGGTGTCTCCAGAGATGACGTTGGGCGATATGGTAAAGGTCATTTCCCGAAGCGGACGTAACACCTTTCCTGTCGTGGACGAGCGGGGCGTGTTGCTGGGTATCGTCTTGCTGGATAATATCCGGAATATCATGTTCCGTCCGGAGTTGTATAATCGTTTCCATGTATCGAAGTTCATGGTTTCCGCCCCGGCCAAGATCGTAATCAACACGCCGATGGATCAGATCATGCAGACGTTTGACGATACGAAAGCGTGGAATCTTCCGGTGGTCGATGAGAATGGCCATTATATCGGCTTTATGTCGAAATCGAAGATATTTAATTCCTATCGGGAGGTATTGGTCGATAACTTTTCCGGGGACTAACTTGTTAAAAACAGATCCAATTTATTGTACATGAAGAAAGAGGATTTACGAATCGTATATATGGGCACTCCCGATTTTGCCGTGGAGAGCCTGCGTGCCTTGGTAGAAGGTGGATATAATGTGGTAGGTGTCATTACGATGCCGGATAAGCCGATGGGCCGTCATGGTAGCGTGCTTCAACCGAGTGCCGTGAAGCAATATGCCGTATCGGTGGGTCTTCCGGTCTTACAGCCAGAGAAGTTGAAGGATGAGGCGTTTTTGGAGGAACTGCGTGCCTTGCGGGCGGATTTGCAGATCGTGGTGGCGTTTCGTATGCTGCCGGAGGTGGTCTGGAATATGCCCCGTCTGGGAACTTTTAATCTGCATGCCTCCTTGCTTCCGCAATACCGGGGTGCCGCTCCGATCAACTGGGCGGTTATCAATGGTGATACGGAGACCGGCGTGACTACTTTCTTTCTTACGCATGAGATCGATACGGGTAAGATCATCCGTCAGAGACATCTGCCGATCGCTGATACCGACGATGTAGAAACCGTTCACGATGCCTTGATGGTGATGGGGGCGGGGTTGGTTACCGAGACCGTGGACTTACTGTTGGATGGAAAAACAGACGCTATTCCCCAAGAGGAATTCTATAAGGATGCCGCCGAGTTGCGTCCGGCCCCGAAGATATTCAAGGATACCTGTCATATCGACTGGAACCAGCCGGTGAAGAATATCTATGATTTCGTCCGTGGGCTTTCTCCTTATCCTGCTGCTTGGACGGAATTGATCTCTGAGGATGGCAAACGTCTGGCTTTAAAGATTTACCAGGCAGAGAAACGTCCGGCGGAGCATAACTTCCCGGTCGGCTCTATCCATACGGATCATAAATCGTATATCGACGTGGCCGTGAAGGACGGTTTTCTTCGCTTGCGTTCCTTGCAACTTGCCGGAAAGAAACGGATGAATATAACGGACTTCCTGAATGGTTTCAAGCAAATCGCGGAATATACGGTTGGCTGATGAACGGGACGAGACGTATCATATACATTACGTTAGGAACGTTTTTTCTCATATTGGGAGCGATCGGTATCTTTGTCCCTTTGCTCCCGACCACTCCTTTTTGGTTACTGACTTGTTGGTTTTATGTCCGTAGCTCGGAGAAGCTTTATAACCGGGTGATGAGCAATCGTTATTTCGGGCCGCATATTAAGGGCTTTGTGGAAGATAAGGCTATTCCTTTGCGTTCCAAGATTATCACGATCGCTATCATGTGGCTATCTACGATCATTACTTCCCTTTTGCTAGTCGGCTATTGGTGGGTGAAAGCTTTGTTAGGGCTTATCAGTATCGGGGTCTCATGGCATATCCTCTCTTATCCTACTAAAAAAGAATGAGATAACCTGTTCATCCATAGGATTACTGGGGTTATCCCTCTTTTATCGCTTTCTATCGTAGCCTTACTACTTTATCGGTCTTCTTTCAAGGCCTCTTCTAAGCTGATTCCTAGAGCTTCAGCTACTCCCTTACCGTAAGCAGGGTCTGCCTTGTAGCAATTGCGTACGTGGCGTTGCTTGATGAACAGTTGGGCGTTACCCATCGCACGGGCGGTATTTCCGAATAACAACTGTTGCTCTTCCGGCGGCATCAAACGGAATAAGGCACCCGGTTGGCTGTAGTAATCATCATCGTACTCACGCTCGTTGTAATTATAAACATCCCCGTGTACTTTCAAAGGCGGTTCCTTCTTCTCGGGAGAGTCTTTCCATTCGCCGAAGCTGTTAGGTTCGTAACCCTTTGCGGCTCCATAGTTTCCGTCTACACGCATCGCTCCGTCACGGTGATAGGCATGGAACGGACAACGGGGCTTGTTCACCGGGATCTGCTCTAGGTTCACGCCAAGGCGGTAACGCTGGGCGTCGCCATAAGAGAATAGACGACCTTGTAACATCTTGTCTGGGGAGAAGCCGATGCCTTCGACAGTATTCATCGGGTTGAATGCGGCTTGCTCCACGTCTTGGAAATAATTCTCCGGATTACGGTTCAACTCGAGGATACCGACATCCATTAACGGGAAGTCCTTATGCGGCCATACTTTCGTGAGGTCGAACGGGTTGATCGGATAGGTCTCGGCCTGCTCCTCAGTCATCAATTGGATCTGGAATTTCCATTTCGGGAAGTCCCCACGCTCGATACTCTCGAACAAATCACGCTGATGGGATTCACGATCCTTGGCGATGATCGCAGCCGCTTCCTCGTCACTCAAGTTCTTGATACCTTGCAGGGTTCTGAGATGGAACTTCACCCAGATACGTTCGTTCTTATTGTTGATAAAACTGTACGTATGGCTACCGAAACCATGCATATGTCGATAAGAGTAAGGAATGCCGCGAGAACTCATCGTAATCGTTACTTGATGCAGGGCCTCGGGAAGCAAAGTCCAGAAATCCCAGTTGTTATCCTCGCTTCGTAGATTCGTTTTCGGGTCACGTTTGACCGCATGATTCAAGTCCGGGAACTTTAGGGGATCACGCAAGAAGAATACGGGGGTGTTGTTACCTACCAAGTCCCAGTTACCCTCCTCTGTGTAGAATTTCATGGCGAATCCACGGATATCACGCTCTGCGTCGGCTGCTCCACGCTCTCCGGCTACGGTGGAGAAACGGACAAAGCAGTCAGTTTTCTTGCCTACCTCGCTGAAAATAGCCGCTTTCGTATACTTTGTGATATCATGTGTAACGGTAAAGGTACCGAATGCGCCGGAACCTTTGGCGTGCATGCGTCTTTCTGGGATCACTTCACGGTCGAAGTGCGCTAGCTTCTCAATGAACCAAGGGTCTTGTAATACCATCGGGCCACGTGGCCCCACTGTTTGTACGTTCTGATTGTCCGCAACAGGGCGCCCGTTGGCGGCAGTTAGTTTTTTGTCTTCCATAACTTTAGTTTTTATGTCGCAATAAAGAATTTTAGATAAAGTAATCTTTAAATAAAACTGTTTAGAAACAACAATTGTTTTTAACTTCTTGACAAAAATAAGATGTTGTTAGACAGTTGTCAAATAGTTAATATCTATAAATATATAGACGGGTAGTAGAAACTCAGTGGGGATAGGCGCATGAGTTATAAAAGTATCTTAGTTTCATCGCCCCATACACCTAAGATACTTCGCCAATGAACTTAGGATACTTTCTCGATGAAACTAAGATACCTTGTTTAAAAGGTATGGATACAAAAAAGCGATTGTCTGGCAAGATGCCAAGCAACCGCGGTATGGTTTGAAAAAATCAAATGTTCACCTTCCCGGTAAAATGGGGTGTTACTTATTTATTGTAACCCCATTTTGTTAACTCCGACTGACCGATAGCAGCGAGTGATCTCAAGCAGCTATCCAAAAAATGTCTAATAAAACTTTTCATAGCTCATTTTCTTTTTAATTAATAAATCTGTGCCTTTCGACACGTTCTAAATCTCACATAACTTTTGAAGTCCGAGTAACGAATGAATTGAAAACCTAAACCTTTAACCTTTTAACCTATTACTAACCTAATCCCGGACTTCTGATAACCTTAACCTAAACCTTCCTCTTTTTCATCGTGAGGTTTACCACATGCGGTAAACCCAAATTGTCCAAGGTTGAAACCCTAGCAAATCGATGTAACGTTTAAACAATCTCTTTACCATATTTGCTTTACAATTATGTTTTACGACACAAATATACGGCGTTATTCCATACGTGGTATGTTTTATAGCATGTTTTTTGCGGATTCCTATGTTTTCTTGATCTATGATAAAAAAAGCGGGAATCAGATTCATATAATGATAGTATTTGAACGTTTGGCATGTCTATTGTGTTACCATGCCATTGAGTTTCTATTTCTATTTGCTACATTTGCGGAGCTAAATGTAAGATAATGTAATATATATGAGTAGAAAAGAGGAGTACAAAGAGAAGAATCTATTGTATTTGGACGAGATCGCTTCGGAAGAGGGAACCCGGACATTACCGTGCGGTATATTATATAAGGTAATACAAGCGGGTACAGGCAAAGTCTCTCCTAATCGGGAAAGCGTCGTTTCCGTACATTATAAAGGAACGTTGATTAACGGAAGGGAATTTGATAACTCATGGAAACGGGGTTGCCCGGAAGCCTTTCGCTTGAACCAAGTGATTGAAGGCTGGCAATTGGCTCTTCAAGAAATGCGGGTAGGGGATAGATGGATAATCTATATCCCTTACAATTTTGGTTATGGTAATCGTGCCTCGGCTCCGATCCCTGCTTTCTCCACATTAATATTTGAGGTAGAGTTGTTGGGAATCGCCTAATTCCAATCATAGAATATATAATAATGTATCCGAAGGGAGTAAAAAAGAATAACCATGGGTTTAGCCATGGCTATTCTCTTTTTGCCTCATTAGAGGATTGGAAACTTTCTATTGTTTAGGCGTATCATCCGTCTTCTTTCCTTTATCCAGCCATTTCTCTTGGATGGTCTGCATCAGTTCATAGAAGTTAGGGATGAACATCGTGGCGAATATCGTATTGATAGCCATACCGAATACTACCGCCGCACCTAAGGATATACGGCTGGCCGCTCCCGCTCCGGTAGCGAAAAGCAAAGGCATGACACCCAATACAAAGGCGAACGAGGTCATCAGGATCGGACGTAAACGAACGTGTCCGGCTTCCAAGGCGGAATCCCGTATCGGATTACCTTCCTTTCGGAAATCCCGGGCGAACTCTACGATCAAGATACCATTCTTGGCGGACAAGGCGATCAATAAGATAATACCGATCTGGGTATATACGCTTACCGGAACCCCCATCACCCAGCAGCCGATAATAGCTCCCAACAAGGCGATCGGCAAACCCATGATAGCCGCCAACGGACTTGTCCAGCTCTCATATTGAGCCGAGAGAACCAAGAAAGCGACTAGCAACGCCATGGCGAAAATAATCACCGTCGTAGATCCTGCTTTCGTCTCTTGATAAGCGACCGAGGTCCATTCATATCCAAAATTATCACCTAATTGTTCCTGTATCAGCTCCTCCATCGCTAGGATCGCTTCTCCGGAGCTATATTTCGGGTTGGCGATACAAGTAATAGCCGCCGATGAATACATATTATATAGGTTGATCTGGTCTAATCCCAATTGCTCGTCTAATTCGATAAAAGAGGAGAAGGGTACCATCTCTCCTTTACTATTCGCCAGACTCAAACGGAGTACATCATCGATCACTTTCTGCGCCTCTCCGTTCGCCTCGATCTTAACTTGGTAAATACGTCCGAACTCCACGAAATCGTTCACGTACGCCGCTCCCATATAATAGCTGAGCGTGGAGAATACTTGATTCAACTGAAGACCGAGCATCTGCACCTTATCCCGGTCTATCTTCAGTAGATACTGCGGGGTATTGGCCTGATACATACAAGAAAGGTTCAGCAATTGCGGTTTCGAGCGGTAGCTGGCCAGCAATGTCTCCACGGCATGCTGCATCTCCGTAGGACCTAGGTTTTTACGATCCTCCAATTGCAGTTGCAAGCCGCCCGAAGCGCCCAACCCCGGGATAGCTGGCGGTACCATACCGAATACCTGCGCTTCTTGGATAGCCGATGCCTCCCGGTTGAAACGGTTGGTCACGGCCTCTGCCGTATGCTCCTTACCTTTACGTTCGTTCCAGTTCTTTAGGATCACGAAGAAGGTGGCCGTATTGGATTGCTCCCCTCCACCCATCACGGAGAATCCGCTAACGCTGATGAATGATTTCACCTCGGGGTATGTCTTTAGGATCTCGTCGATCTGCTTGGTGACCGCCTCCGTCCGGTTCAAGCTCGCCGCCGGGGGTAATTGGGATACGATTAGGAAATAGCCGTCATCCTCTTCGGGTATAAAGGTTGTCGGCCAACGCATAAACAAGATAACCGCTACCGCCGTGATGATACCGTAAACGATCATCGCCGCTCCCGGTCGTTTCAGCATCCGCTCCACGATCGAGTCGTACATCTTCTGAGTCTTTCCGTATACCTTATTGAATCCTTTGAAGAGGAAGAATTTCGGTTCTTCCGTATTCTTCTCCAAGAAAAGGGCGCAAAGCGAGGGCGTAAGCGTAAGCGAGTTAAATCCGCTTAATACGGTAGCGGCGGCGATTGTCAAGGCGAATTGCTTATAGAGCTGCCCGGAGATACCGCTGATAAACGTTGTCGGGATAAATACCGCCAATAATACCAATACCACGCCCACGATAGGCCCTACGATCTCATCCATGGCCTTCGATACCGCCTCATGGGCCGTATATTTCCCGGTATCGAGGAGCCGGGTGGAGTTCTCTACCACCACGATGGCGTCGTCTACCACCACCGCTATCGCCAGAATCAAGCCGAATAAGGTCAACGTATTAATGGAGAAGCCTAAAGCCGCCATGACCGCCAGCGTACCGATCAATGAGACCGGAATCGTAATGAACGGGATGACTACCGCCCGGAAATTCTGTAAGAATAAGAAGATAACCAAGACCACCAGCAAGGTTGTCTCCAAGAACGTGATAAGCACCTCATGGATGGAGGCGTCGATCACCTCTGTCGTATCCAAGGTCACTTTGTATTCCACGCCTTCGGGTAAGGAACTGCCTAATTCTTTCATCTTGGCCTTTACCACCTTCGATACATCCAAGGAGTTGGAGCCCGGCAGCTGGTAGATCGCTATCGCAGCCGTCGGCTGTCCGCTTAATTTAGAGACCACGTTGTAAGAGGAGCTGCCCAACTCTATGCGGGCGATATCCTTCAATCGCAGGATCTTGCCACCTTGTCCGGTCTTAAGGACAATATTGCCGAACTCATCCGGTGTCGTCAACCGTCCTTTCACGGTCAAGGTATATTGATAGGGGTTATCCGCCCGTAGAATCGGTTGGCCTACGTAACCGGCGGATACTTGGGCGTTTTGCGTGGATATGGCTTGATAGACCATGTCCGGCGTCAAGTTACGGATACGCATCGCCTCCGGGTCTAGCCAGATACGCATGCTATAGTTTCCGGCTCCCATTACCTGTACCGAGCCTACACCCGGCAGGCGGGTTAGCTGGTCTATCATATTTAAGGTGGCGTAATTACTTAAATACAACCCGTCGTAAATGGAATCCTTGGAACTTAGGGTAAGCATCATCACAATATTGGAGGATTGCTTGCGGGTGGTGATACCTTGTACGATCACGGGTTCCGGCAAGCTGCTCTGGGCGATACTCACCCGGTTTTGCACCATGACGGTCGCCATGTCGATATCCGTTCCCACGGCGAAGGTGATCGTTAGGGAGTAAGCCCCCGAACTGGAGGAGTTTGAACTCATGTAAAGCATACCGTCCACGCCGTTTACCTGTTGCTCGATCGGTAAACCTACGGTTTGCGCTACCGTCTGTGCGTCCGCCCCGGGATAAACGGCGGATACCTGTACGGTAGGCGGCGTGATCTCCGGATACTGGGCGATCGGTAATATATTGAGGGTGACCAAACCCGCCACGACGATGATCAGAGCAAGTACGGTGGCGAATATCGGTCTGTTAATAAAGAACTTTACCATAGCTTGCTTATTTTATAGGTTTGATAGTCATGCCATCCCGTACCTTAAGCAGGGCGGAGGTGACATAGGGATCTTTGGGGCCGATACCGGCAGTCACTTGGCGAAGCGTATCGTCTACCAGTTGTCCCACTTCGATAGGACGGTATCGTACGACATTGGAGTCGTTCACGATATAAAGGTACTTCCCTAATTGGTCGGTACCGATCGAGGCGTCGCGAACCAAGACCGCATTCGGCTGCTCGGCATACGGCAGGGTGATGGTGACATATAAGCCACTCTTCAATACATGCTTCGGGTTATCCAGATTGGCACGTACGTTCAGGGTACCGGTCGATAGGTCGATATTTGGGGATAGATAATCCAGCCGGCCCGTATATGCATTGCCGCCATCCTTGCCTATGCTGACGAGGATCTCGGTCGGAAGCTTCACGGTGCTATCGTTGCGGGCGGCTTCCAGCATCATCTTCATGAACTGGTTATCCTCGATATTGAAATTGGCGAACATCAAGTCGTCCTTGTATAAGGTGGCCAAGGTAACCGGCTGGACGGCTCCGTTGATGTAATTACCTATATCGTAGCTGGCCCGGGTAACCGCACCGTCGAAAGGCGCACGGATATAGCAATAGCTCAAGTTGGTCCGTGCGGTATTCAACTCCGCCTCGGCATTCTTCACGGCAGCCTCAGACTCCGATACGGTAGCCTCCGCTTGGATCACTTGTATCTGGCTTACGGCGCCGCTCTTAGCCGCCTCCTTCATACGCTCGTAGTTACTGCGTGCATATTCCAGCTGGGCTTTGGAGGTCTTTACGGAAGCCTCGGCTTGGGTGACGTTATCTTGATAGGTGTCCGGTTCGATCACGAAGATAAGATCGCCCTTCTTCACCCGGCTTCCGGCCTTGAGGTAAGAGGTACGCAAGTATCCGTTGACACGGGCTACCAAGTCTACTTTCAGTTGTGAACTAAGGTATCCGGGGTATTCTTTCGTCAAGGTAATGTCCCTCACGATCGGCGTGGATACGCTTATGGAGGGCACGGGCGTTTCCATCGGCTTGCTTTTCCCCTTGCAAGACGCCAGTAATAAGGCGGAGGCTCCGATAATCCCTATGTAAACAAATGTCTTCATATCTTTTGTCTTTAATGATTATTTATATTAATTGTTTGAGTGGGCTTTTGTTCGATCGGATCGAACGGCCTACATAGGATTCCATCCTCCGCCCAATGACTGATAAAGCTGTATCAAGTTCAGTAGGGAGCTACCTTGAGCCTGTGTCAATTGGTTCTGGTAGGTGAGGAGGGAGCGTTGCGCGTCCAGTACGTTTTGGAAAGGGGTAAGGCCCTGCTTATAGAGGTCTAGGGAAACATCCAAGGTCTGTTTTCCTTGGTTTACCACTTCCCGGAGGGCTACGATCTGCTTGATCGAGTTCTTGTACGAGCTCATGGCGTTATCCACTTCCTGTACGGAGGTAAGCACGGTCTGGTTGAATTGCCGGATCGACTCGTCCAACTGGGCTTTCGCCAACCGGGTAGCCTGTATCTTCTGGGTGCCTTGGAAGAAGTTCCACGTAAGGGTAGGGGCGATCTCATAGGTCAAGCTATTATGATTCGCCAGCTTGTCGAAGTCGTGGGAGGCGAAACCGATCGAACCTTTCACGAATACTTTCGGCCACCAATCGGACTTAGAGGCCCCGAGCGAGGCGGCAAGCGCATTGACCTGCCGTTCTGCCGCACGTACATCCGGACGGCGTAGCAACAGGTTTGCCGGCAGCCCTACACCGACCGGCTCGATATATTCCGGCAAGGAAGCGTCTGTCTCCATGATCTTTTGTAGATCGGAAGGGTACAGGCCTAACAGGATCGCCAAGGAGTTCGCGTATTGGATGATACCGGCCTCCAGCATCGGTAGGGAGGCTTTCGTGCTGTAGTATACGGATTGCGCCTGCGCTACGTCCAGTTTAGAGACTAGCCCGGTCTCATACCGTTTCTGGGTGATCTGTACGACCGTCTGTTGGGAGCGGCAGTTCTGTTGCGCTACCTTTACCTCTTGTTGCAGTTCCCTCATATTGATATAGGAGGAGGCTACTTGAGCGCAAAGGGAGACCATGGCGGCGTTGTATTCCTCTTTCGAGGCGGCGAAATTCTCTTTCTCCGCTTTCACCCGGTTCCGGATACTCCCGAATACGTCCACCTCCCAGTTCATATCTACGGTAGCACTGGAATATTGGGTGATCGCCTTGGGTACCTGATTGATATTGCCGCTACTTTGTTGCCGTGTCCATCCGGCGGAAAGCCCTAGGGTGGGCGAGTAGCTTCCTTGTGCCGACCGCAGGTTGGCTTTCGCCATGGCGATCCTATCCATCGCCATTTGCACGGAATAGTTTTGTTTCACGGCTACTTCTATCAGCGAGTCCAGTAACGGGTCCTTAAAATTTCTCCACCAATTATCTTCTACGGGAAGTGTCTGCTGGAAATCACTCCCTTCCTCAGACCATGATCCGGGTAGGGCACGGTCTAAATACGTATGCTCTGTCTGCGCCATTACCCCGATCGGCACCAGCAAGCACAACAAAGCATAACATGTCAGGCGTAAATGTTTGTGCATAAATATATATGTTTAGATTTAGCTTTTAGCAAAACAGTTAAGGGTGGGAAATGTTTGTATCTTTGTCTATTTATATATCCCAAAAACTGAAATGTATGGATATCTTATTGGTTATACTAGGCGTTATCTGTTTGTTGGTGGGATTGGCGGGGTGTTTTTTGCCGGTCTTGCCGGGGCCGCCGGTGGCGTATTTGGCTTTGTGGCTGCTGCATTTTACAGGCTATGCGGAATTCACGGTTACGGAGTTGGTCGTGTGGGGATTGCTGGTCGTGTTGGCACAGGCGATGGACTATGTTACGCCCATGCTGGGGACTAAGTATAGCGGAGGGTCCAAGTGGGGAAATTGGGGATGTGCCGTGGGAACCGTGGCCGGCATATTCGTGTTTCCGCCTTGGGGAATCTTGCTGGGTCCTTTCGTGGGGGCTTTCGTGGGGGAACTTTTGGGAGGCAAGGCGTCCGGGGATGCGTTGAAGGCTGGTTTTGGGGCGTTCGCGGGTTTTTTATTGAGTGTCGTGCTGAAGGTTACCCTTTGCGGCTATTTTATTTATAGCTTTGTGAGAGGGATAATTAATTGAAGATGGTAATTAATAATGTGAGATATGTTTGAGAAAATAGTAGTGGTAGATTCTACCGGGTTGAATACATGGGGAGTGGAGCGTTTGAAGGAGCTTGGAAAAGAGGTTGTTTTTTATACCGGCATTCCGGAAACGGATGGGGAGACCGTGAACCGGATCGGGGACGCAGATTGTGTGCTCGTCTCTTATAATACACAGATCCGGAGGAACGTGATCGAGGCTTGCCCGAATATCAAATACATCGGGATGTGCTGTACCCTCTATAGCGAGTCTAGCGCGAATGTGGATATAGCCGCCGCACGTGAGCGGGGGATAACGGTCTTGGGTATCCGCGACTATGGCGATGAGGGAGTCGTGGAGTATGTCATTAGCGAGCTGGTCCGTTTGTTGCATGGTTTTGGCGGGAAACAGTGGAAACATAAGGCGTATGAGCTGGGCGGGCAAAAAGTAGGCATCGTGGGATTGGGTCGCACCGGGAGAATGATCGCTGACGCTCTTCG
>NZ_FR885282.1:81031-84179 GCF_000436315.1 Parabacteroides sp. CAG:2
TTGGGGGCTGAGGTTTATTATTTCAGCCGTACCCGTAAGCCGGATGCCGAGGCCGCCGGTATCGCTTACCTGCCTTTGCGGGAGTTGCTGCCGGAGGTGGATATTTTATGTACTTGCTTGCCTCGTAATACGATTCTTCTGGGGGCGGGTGAGTTTCGTTTGTTCGGTAATCTGAAGATATTGATCAATACGTCGGTAGGGCCGACTTTCCGTGTCCCGGATTTACAACGTTGGCTTAGCGCCCATAAGCGGAATTTCTTCTTATGCGATGAGGTGGGTATCGGGAACTACGCGGATACCTTGACGCAATTCGATAATGTCATATATACCCCGAAAGTCTCCGGCCACTCGGAGCAATGTATGGAGCGATTGTCGCAAAAGGTAATAGCGAATATCGAAAGCTATCTAAATTGACATGACCCTGTGTCAAAACTCTTGGTGGTCTATCTTTTAGACGCAGATGACGCAGATGACACGGATTTATTTTATTCTTATCCGTGTTATCCGTGTCATCTGCGTCAAAACTTATCTATTTTCTTTCTCGATCTGCTCCTGAACGATAGCGTCTACGACAGCTACGGTAGTCAGGTTCACGATATCACGGGTAGAGCTTTCTACGTCGGTGAAGTGGATCGGTTTGTTCAATCCCATCTGGATCGGGCCGATCGTCTCGGTGATACCCAGCGTATCCAATAGCTTGTATGCGCTGTTGGCGGAGCTTAGGTTCGGGAAGATCAAGGTATTCACGTCTTGCCCTTTCAGCTTGTTGAACGGGTACATATCGTCGCGCAACTTCTTGTCGAGGGCGAAGTTTACTTGCATCTCTCCGTCTACTACCATGTCCGGGTATGTCTTATGTAAGAAGTCGATCGCCTCGTGCACCTTCAGCGGACTGCCCTGCTTGTCGGAACCGAAGTTCGAGTAAGAGAGCATCGCCATCACCGGCTCGTGAGCGAAGAACTTCACGGCGTCGTGCGTCAGGCGGGCGATATCGATCAATACCTCGGCCGACGGGTGACGGTTGATCAGCGTATCGGCCATGAAGAAGGTACCCTTCTTACAAGTCAGGATGTTCAAGGCACCGAAATGCTTGTAACTCGGGCGGATGCCGATGATCTGTTCCGCCATCTTTGTAACCTCCGAGTAGCGGCTGTATACACCCGTCACGAAAGCGTCAGCGTCGCCGGTAGCCACCATCATCATACCGAACGCATTACGGTCTACCATCTTCTCGCAAGCCTCTGAGTAAGTCACGCCCTCGCGCGCCTTCTTGTCGGTAAGGATACGGGCGTAGCGGTGGCGGCGTTCCGTCTCGCGGTCGTGGCGGAGGTTGACGATCTCGATACCGTCCAGACTGATATTCTCCTCGGCGGCGATCTTGGCCAGACGCTCCTCGTTACCCAGCAAGATCGGGAAACAGATACCTTCCGCTTTCGCCTCGGCGGCGGCTTTCAGCATATTCACGTGGTTCGCCTCGGCGAATACCACCCGTTTCGGGTTCGCTTTCGCCATATCGGTGAACGAGCGCAAGAGTTTATTATCGTACCCCATCATCTCACGTAAATGGTTGGCGTAGCCCTCCCAGTCGGTGATCGTCTTGCGAGACACGCCCGAGTCGATAGCGGCTTTCGCCACGGCGCAAGATACACGGGTCAGCAAGCGGGGATCGAGCGCTTTCGGAAGGATATAGTCGCGTCCGAAAGTGGTTCGTTTCAGCTTATAGGCGGCGTTCACCACGTCGGGGACAGGCTCCTTGGCAAGGTCGGCGATGGCGTAGACGGCGGCCCGCTTCATCTCCTCGTTGATCGCCTTGGCGTGCGTATCCAAGGCGCCGCGGAAGATATAAGGGAATCCCAGCACGTTGTTGATCTGGTTCGGATAGTCGGAACGTCCGGTAGCGAAGATGATATCGTCCCGCGAGGCCATAGCGTCGGCGTAGGAGATCTCCGGGTTCGGGTTCGCCAAGGCGAATACGATCGGGTCGGCATTCATGCTACGTACCATCTCCTTGGTCAATACGTTCGCCACGGAGAGGCCCAAGAATACGTCGGCTCCCACCACGGCCTCCTGCAAGGTCTTGATCGGACGGTCGGTAGCGAACTCCCGCTTGGCGGCGTTCAAGTCCGGGCGACTGGTAGAGATGACGCCCTTGCTGTCGCACATGACGATATTCTCCTTGCGCGCTCCCAGCATCACGTACAGTTTCGTACATGAGATGGAGGCGGCTCCGGCGCCGTTCACCACGATCTTCACGTCCTCGATCTTCTTGCCGGCGATCTCCAAGGCGTTGATCAGCCCGGCGCCGGAGATGATTGCCGTACCATGCTGGTCGTCGTGCATGACGGGGATATCCAGCTCGTTCTTCAGGCGAGTCTCGATCTCGAAACACTCCGGTGCCTTGATATCCTCCAAGTTGATTCCTCCGAACGTGGGCGAGATCGCCTTCACGGTCTGGATAAACTTCTCCGGATCTTTCTCGTTCACCTCGATATCGAATACGTCGATGCCTGCGAATATCTTGAATAGCAATCCCTTGCCTTCCATCACCGGCTTACCGGCCAAGGGACCGATATCGCCCAGCCCGAGTACGGCGGTACCGTTGGAGATTACGGCTACCAAATTACCTTTCGCCGTATATTCGTACGCGTCCAGCGGATTCTTCTCGATCTCCAGACACGGCTCGGCTACGCCCGGCGAATAAGCCAGGGATAAATCCGTTTGCGTGCTATGAGGCTTTGTCGGGATAACCTCGATCTTACCCGGTTTGCCCTCGGCATGGTACCGAAGGGCCTCCTCTTTTGTAATCTTTGCCATAGGTATGTTTATTAATTATGTTGTTCCTATTTAAAACCACCGCAAAAGTAACAAATTATTATGAGTTTACTAGGTTTTGCTTACAAATAGTTTTTTCAAGAAAGTGCGAATAGTAATCCGGTTTTAACTTGTGAGAGTGGAACTCTATTGTTATATTTGAAGATTTAATAATCAGGGCCTCCATCCAAGAGAGACCTATAAATCTATTTATCATGGCAATACTAGTAAAACCCGTGCAACGAATAAACCCTTTGGACAAGGAAGCGCCTAAGAAATGGTATGTAACTCAAGTAACTACCGCCCAAGCGGACGAGACCGAGGTAGCGATGGAACT
>NZ_FR885283.1:0-59589 GCF_000436315.1 Parabacteroides sp. CAG:2
GGGCTTTAATTTACGTATTCCCATTTCTCTTTTTAGATATTACTAAAGAAATCAATTGTTTCTCCTTCTTTCAACGTTACGATCGCTTTCTTGAAAGCAGCTTGCTTGCCGTTGATGATACCTGATTTTGTATAACGGCTTTTACGCTTTCCAGAGTAGTTGATGGTGTTAACATCAACTACTGTAACACTGTACATATCCTCTACAGCTTTCTTAATCTCCAATTTGTTGGCATCAGGAGAAACACGAAAACCATAGCGATTCGGAAATTTCTCTGTGATCGCTGTTTGTTTCTCAGTTACTATAGGCTTAATAATAATTCCCATTATTCTACTCCTTATGCTTTAAAATTTTGTTCAACAACAGCGACTGAACTTTCCGTTAAAACCAAATTAACAGCGTTTAACACAGCGTATGTATTTAGTTCAGAAGCAGTTATTACACTTGCCTTCTCTAAATTTCGAGCGGACAAATATACTAAATTATTCTTCTCCGGTAAAACCATAAGTAACTTTTTATCAGCCACTTTCAAGTTTTTAGCAATTGTTATAAATTCTTTAGTCTTAGGAGCTTCCATTGTGAAATCCTCTACGACAACAATCGCATTGTTCTTTGCCTTGTAGCTCAATGCTGACTTACGAGCCAAAGATTTTACTTTCTTGTTCAGCTTGAACTCATAATCACGAGGCTTCGGACCGAATACACGGCCACCACCAACCAACACCGGAGAGTTGATATCACCACGACGTGCGCCACCACCACCTTTCTGACGGATCAGCTTACGTGTACTACCAGATACTTCGCTTCTCTCTTTAGACTTATGCGTTCCCTGACGTTGATTTGCCAAATACTGCTTTACGTCCAAGTAAATAGCATGATCGTTGGGTTCAATGCCGAAGATCGCATCGTTCAAAGTTACCTTTCTTCCGGTATCTTCACCTTTAATATTAAATACGCTCAGTTCCATTACTTTTCAATTAATAAGATTGAACCTTTTGCTCCTGGAACAGATCCCTTTACCAATAAAAGGTTGTGTTCCGGCATTACCTTGATCACTTGAAGATTCTGAACGGTTACACGTTCGTTACCCATCTGGCCGCCCATTCGCATGCCCTTAAATACCTTTGCGGGGTAAGAACAAGCACCGATAGAACCCGGCTTACGAGCACGGTTATGCTGACCGTGAGTAGTCTGACCTACACCACCAAAACCATGACGTTTTACTACACCTTGGAAACCTTTACCTTTTGATGTACCCACTACATCCACGAAACCTGCGTCTTCCAAGAAATCTACAGTGATCACGTCACCCAACTTGTACTCAGTTTCGAAATTCTTGAACTCGGCCAAGTGTCTTTGAGGTGCTACACCGGCTTTCTTGAAGTGACCCATCTCAGGCTGTGTCGTGTGCTTCTCTTTCTTCTCTTGGAAACCCAACTGTACAGCTTCGTAGCCATCTTTCTCCAAAGTCTTGATCTGTGTAACCACACAAGGACCCACTTCGATAACAGTGCATGGAAGATTTTTTCCCTCGGCACTGAAAACGGATGTCATTCCGATTTTTTTTCCTAATAATCCTGGCATTTCACTAATTGTTAAAAACTTACACTTTAATTTCTACTTCTACACCGCTAGGTAATTCTAGCTTCATCAAAGCGTCAACTGTCTTCGCAGTTGAGCTATAGATATCGATTAATCTCTTATAAGAAGAGAGTTCGAACTGCTCACGAGATTTCTTGTTAACGAAAGTAGAGCGGTTCACTGTAAAGATACGTTTGTGCGTAGGAAGAGGTATAGGACCGCTAACGATAGCACCTGTAGCCTTTACCGTCTTTACGATCTTCTCGGCAGACTTGTCTACCAGAGAATAATCGTAAGACTTCAATTTAATTCTGATCTTTTGGCTCATATTTATTATATGTTTCTAAATATTATTTGATCAAATCAACGCGACCTTGCACCTCTGTCAATACTTGCTTAGCGATAGAAGAGGATACTTGAGCGTAGTGTGAGAACTGCATTGAAGATGTAGCGCGACCTGAAGTAATCGTACGCAAAGCTGTCACATAACCGAATGTCTCAGCCAATGGAACCTTAGCCTTCACGATACGGGCTCCCGTACGGCTAGTCTCCATACCCTCAACTTGTCCACGACGCTTGTTCAAGTCACCGATAACGTCACCCATGCTCTCTTCTGGAGTAACAACCTCCATCTGCATGATCGGCTCCATCAATACAGGACCTGCCTTGGCGGAAGCGTTCTTGAACGCTTGGATAGCGGCGATCTCGAAAGACAACTGGTCTGAGTCTACCGGGTGGAAAGAACCATCGATCAAAGTCACTTTCAGCTTGTCAAGCGGATAACCTGCCAACACACCGTTCTTCATAGCCTTCTCGAAACCTTTCTGTACGGACGGGATAAATTCCTTAGGAATGTTACCACCCTTCACCTCATCGATGAATTGCAAAGTACCCTCGAAGCTCTCGTCAGCCGGCTCCATACGAACGATGATATCAGCGAACTTACCACGACCTCCAGATTGCTTTTTGTAAACCTCGCGAAGCTCAACCGGCTGCGTGATAGCCTCCTTATAAGTAACCTGCGGACGGCCTTGGTTACATTCAACCTTGAACTCACGACGCAAACGGTCGATGATGATATCCAAGTGAAGCTCACCCATACCGCTAATAACGGTCTGACCTGTCTCCTCGTTTGTCTGTACGCGGAAAGTAGGATCCTCCTCGGCCAACTTAGCCAAGCCCATACCCAACTTATCCATGTCTTTCTGAGTCTTAGGCTCTACAGCGATACCGATAACCGGTTCCGGGAATTCCATAGACTCCAATGTGATCGGATGGTTTTCGTCGCAAAGCGTATCACCTGTACGGATATCCTTGAAACCAACACCTGCTCCGATATCACCACAACCAATCACCTCCATCGGGTTCTGTTTGTTAGAGTGCATCTGGAACAAACGGGAGATACGCTCTTTCTTTCCGGAACGAGTGTTCAACACATAAGAACCAGCGTTGATAGAACCTGCGTATACACGGAAGAAGCACAAACGACCTACATACGGGTCGGTAGCGATCTTAAATGCCAACGCCGTCAATGGCTCCTCGAACAAAGGTTTACGAGTGATTATTTTATCAGGATCTGAAGGATCCGTACCCTCGATAGCCGGAGTATCTTCAGGAGAAGGCAAAAACGCGCAAACTGCATCCAATAAAGTCTGTACACCTTTGTTCTTGAAAGAAGAACCACAAGTCATCGGGTTGATCTGCATAGCCAACGTACCCTTGCGGATAGCAACCATGATCTCCTCTTCCGTGATCGTAGAAGGATCATCGAAGTATTTCTCCATGATAGCGTCGTCGCACTCAGCCAAAGCCTCAAGCATCTTGTCGCGCCACTCCTCAGCCTCAGCTTGCAAGTCTGCCGGGATCTCCTCTACGCTATACTCGGCACCCATAGTCTCATCGTGCCAGAAGATAGCCTTCATCTTGATCAAGTCGACAACACCCTTGAAAGTCTCCTCAGCTCCGATAGGGATCTGGATCGGACAAGGATTAGCTCCTAATACGTCCTTCAATTGGCGTACTACCTCATAGTAGTTAGCACCCGAGCGGTCCATCTTGTTAACGTAACCGATACGAGGTACATTATATTTATCAGCCTGACGCCATACAGTCTCAGACTGGGGCTCAACACCACCTACGGCACAGAATGTAGCAACAGCACCATCCAATACACGAAGAGAACGTTCAACCTCAACCGTGAAGTCAACGTGTCCCGGAGTGTCAATCAAGTTGATTTTATAACGGTTGCCCAAATAGTTCCAGAATGTAGTCGTAGCAGCGGAAGTAATCGTGATACCACGCTCCTGCTCCTGCGCCATCCAGTCCATTGTAGCAGTACCATCATGAGTCTCACCGATCTTGTGTGTCAAACCTGTGTAAAACAAGATACGTTCAGAAGTCGTTGTCTTACCAGCGTCAATGTGAGCCATGATACCGATGTTCCTAGTGAACATCAATTGCTTATCGTTGTTTGCCATATTCTTTTTATTGCCTTAAAAATTAAAATCTGAAGTGAGCGAACGCACGGTTAGCCTCAGCCATACGGTGCATATCTTCTTTTCTTTTGAATGCGCCACCTTGGTTATTGAAAGCATCTACAATCTCTGCAGACAACTTGTCAGCCATAGTCTTACCTCCACGTTTACGAGCGAAGATAATAAGGTTCTTCATAGAAATTGACTCTTTACGATCCGGGCGGATTTCAGTAGGGACTTGGAATGTAGCACCACCTACACGGCGTGACTTAACTTCGACTTGAGGAGTAATGTTATCAAGCGCAGCTTTCCAAATTTCGAGAGCGGACTTTTCCTCGTTAGGCAATTTGCCCTTAACGGTTTCCAAAGCGGAATAGAAAATTTCGAAGGCAGTATTTTTCTTGCCATCATACATCAAATGGTTAACGAATCTCGTAACCTTTACATCACCGAAAACAGGATCCGGAAGGATCTGTCTTTTCTTTGGTTTTGCTTTTCTCATTTTGTTTTCAAAAATTTGTTCTTGTCGTTGGTTGCCTTTAATTTGTCTTCAACGGTTCCGCTGAACCATTTACTCAACCTTATAGCCTATCCAAATAACTCAAACCTGTTTTAATACTTAAATTTAAATCTCAGTTTGAAGGCATGTAATTAATTACTTCTTCTTACCTTTTGCGGCAGCTGCTGCTTGACCCGGTTTCGGACGCTTAGCTCCATATTTGGAACGTCTTTGCGTACGGCCGTTAACACCCGCTGTATCCAACGTACCACGTACGATGTGATAACGCACACCCGGAAGGTCCTTTACACGACCACCACGTACCAATACGATAGAGTGCTCTTGCAAGTTGTGTCCTTCTCCCGGAATATAGGAGTTAACTTCCTTACCATTTGTCAAACGTACTCTCGCTACTTTACGCATTGCAGAGTTAGGTTTCTTCGGAGTCGTAGTGTAAACACGTACGCAAACGCCACGTCTTTGAGGACAAGCGTCCAATGCGGGTGATTTACCCTTCTCCACCAAAGTTTCCCTTCCTTTTCTAACTAATTGCTGAATTGTAGGCATTTCTTTCTTTTTTTAAACTTTGAATGTGTTATTATTATTTATCTAATCTTTTCCTATTTCGAGCCGCAAAGTTACGCATTATTTTCGGACAATCAATAAGTTGTGCCTGTTTTTTTCGTATACTCCGCACTAAAAACGGTGCAAAGGTACATATTTGTTCCCGTTTGGCAAGGTAGGCCCTAGCCGTATTTATTAATATTTAACATTCACTGTCTCTATTTACCTCACTGGCACGTAAAGCGACTGGTGGCGGGTGCCGATATCACGCAATTTACCCGCCTCGACAAATTGATGCAGGCGGCGGCTGGCCGTACTGCTCGTCAGGCCGCAAAGCCGCTGGAAGGCGACACGGGTCATATATTCATGCTCGGCAAAATAACTCGCGAGCAATTGGTCGATACGATCAGGCTCCAATTGGCGGGAATGGGATTTGTACTTGGCTCGTTCCAGCGTCATCGTCTTCAAGCTATCTTTCAGCTCTACCTCGGGACGGAAAGCCACGGACTTGAAACGGATGGACTCCGCACGTATCTCGTGCGTGGATTGTACGGCCGGGCATTGCAACGTGACTTACAAATACCCCAACCCATCGATATGTACACGTTTTCCTTCACGCAAATATTCCGCTGTCACCTCGCTTAAAGAGATAAGCACGGCGGCTACGTCTGCCGGCGTGACGGTACACCGTCCATGGATACGTTTGGCCAGATCATCCGTATCGATCGTGCCGGATGATACGATACGTGCGTGAAAACGAGGACGCTTCGTGCTGTCCTTCGATACCGGAGTCTTGTAAAAGTCATATTTTGCTGCCATATATCTAGTATGAGATTAAAAGGTTATTCATCGAAACATCGTATGCTATTAGTCATTTCACAAGGGTGATATGATCTTTTCACCTATGTGAAACGATCGTTTCATGATTGTGATACGTTCTTTTCACATAGGTGAAAAGATTATAAGCACTTAACAAAGGTACTACATCCATACCACTTAAACAATAGTTTTCCCTAGTATTTCGCACAGATTACTTTTATTTCAAATGACAATATAAACATTTGGAAAACCGCAAGTTAACAGCTTATATCCGCAAAATGAAACAGTAAAAACAACCTCTAAAACATAGCGTCATGAAAACTGTATTGGATTTTTTAGGCCAATTATGGCTTCGCTTCTTAAAACCGGACGGGTCGATCACCGTACCACACCCAAACGAAGGTAAAGCGAAACGATCGAGCAACAGCAACTCTATCCTTCAAAAGAGTCTGGAGACTTTCCTCCAAGAACGGATCGAATTCCACTTCAACTTGTTGAGCGAGGAGACTGAATATCGATACAAACAATTGGAAACGGATCGCTTCTATCCGGTGACGCAACGTGACCTAAATAGCATTTGCATGGAGGCAAGACGGACGGGGATCGATTGCAGGGATCGGGATGTGAATCGTTTCGTATATTCAAAAGAAGTAAAAGAGTATCATCCTTTCCGGCAATATATGGAGTGGTTACCCGAATGGGACGGGAAAGACCGGGTAAGTGATCTGGCACGACGGGTCTCCTCAGAACCGTTATGGGTGGAGGGGTTTCATCGCTGGATGCTCGCCTTGGCCTCGCAATGGATGGGTTCGGACCGAATGCACGCAAATAGCTTGGCTCCCATTTTAGTCAGCGAGCGTCAAGGATGTCAGAAGTCTACCTTTTGCAAGTCGCTGATGCCTTCTTCGCTAGTCCGCTATTACACGGATAGCGTAGACCTTAGCGGCTCGACGCAAATGGAGCAGAAGCTTGGATTGTTCGGACTCATCAACCTCGATGAGTTCGACCGGTTGTCCGACCGTAAAATGGCTTTACTGAAAAATTGGATGCAGATGGCCGGAATGAACGTACGCAAGGCACACGCCAAGCATTTCCCCCCTACCCCGCCTAGCCTCATTTATTGGCACTACGAACCAGAAGAACCTATTAAGCGACCCCACTGGAAGCCTCCGTTTCCTATGCGTGGAGGTGCAAAGCAAGATTAATTGCGAAGGTATCGAGCATGATCAAATCTACGCCCAGCTGAAAAACGAGTTACAAAAAGGAGAGCGCCATTGGTTCACCTCCGCAGAGGAGGAGGCGATCATGCGATCGAATGAGGCTTTCTATAAACGTCCGATCGAGGAAGATGTGTTCCACGCCTGCTTCCGGGCCGCATGTCCGGGAGACCTAAATGTAAATGCAGCCGTGAAACCTATGTCATCGAAATCATCCCTAGCACTTAAATCTTCTCTCCAGCTCCTCATCTGTCAGCATGGAGATAATCGTCTTTCCATCCGGGGTCAGGTTCGAGTCCGAACAAGAGAACAGGGAGGCGATCAGATGATCCATCTCTTCCAAGGATAAGGATTTGCCGGGACGGATAGCGGCGGCTTTGGCTAAAGACAAGGCGATGGCCTCGCAGATTTTCTCATGCACTGCGCATCCGGTCTCGATCGCCCGGTCCACGATATCCTTTACCAAATTTACCGGATCAAGGTTCTCTATACCGGCGGGCAGGCCATTGATCGCGTAATTGTCATTTCCCAGATTGCTCAGATCAAAGCCGACGAAGCACAAATCCTCCAATAAGGAAGGCAGTACAGCCGCCTCGGCAGCGGTAAACTCTACGATCTCCGGGAATAAGACTTGTTGGGATACACCTTGTTGCTGACGGATATTCGACAGGTATTGGTCAAACAAGATACGCACATGCGCACGATGCTGGTCAATAATCGCCAGACCCGATTTCAAGGATGTCACGATATATCGCCCTTTATATTGATAGCAAGGATTGCTTACCTCCGTAAACAGTTTTTCCGGATCCGAAGCCTCGGCCGGCAATTCCTCGATCGGGGCATCCTCGAAAGTCTCGGACTCCCGTTGGACAGCCACTCGGTCGTTCTCAAACCCTTGATATAATTTAGACCAATCGAATTCCGGTTTTTTATAGGAAGTAGTGTCAAACGGATTATAACTGGAATCCACTTGCACTTTCGGGGCCTTATAAGTACTAGGCTCACTTTTCTTGACCGGGTTGTAAACAGGAATATCGATCGCGTCCTCCACATCGAAATCAATCGTAGGGATAGCGCTCGATTTAGCCAACGCCTCCCGGGTAGCGGCCATCAAGATCTGCCAGATCGGTTGCTCGTTCTCAAACTTAATCTCCGTCTTTGTCGGATGGATATTGACATCGATCGAGGAGGGATCCAACGTGAAATAAACAAAATAATTCGGCATATCCCCGGCAGGAATCAATTGCTCATAAGCCTGCATGATCGCCTTATGGAAATAAGGATGCTTCATATAACGACCATTCACAAAAAAAAACTGCAATGCCCCTCGCTTCTTCGCCGAGTCCGGACGCCCCACGAAACCGGAAATAGTCACCATGGAACTTTGGGCATCCAGAGAGAGCAACTTCTGGTTTAAACTCTTACCATATATATTAATGATGCGCTGACGTAACCCCGACTCGGGCAGATTGAATATCTCCGCATCATTATGATAAAGAGACATACCCACCTGCGGATTCACCAAGGCGATTCGCTCGAACTCATTGATGATATTCCGGAATTCCGTCTCATTCGACTTCAAGAATTTCCGGCGGGCGGGAACATTAAAGAAAAGATTCTTTACCGAGAAGATACTTCCCTCGTTACAAGCCTCCGGCTCGATACTCTCCAGATTGGAACCCGCGATGGATAGGCAAGTGCCAAGCTCGGTCCCTCTAGCCCGGGTACGCAACTCTATATGGGCGACAGCGGCGATAGAGGCCAATGCCTCACCTCGGAAACCCATCGTATGCAAAGAGAATAAATCCTCGGCCGTAGAAATCTTAGAAGTAGCGTGCCGCTCAAAAGCCATGCGAGCATCCGTCTCGGACATACCTTTCCCGTCATCGATCACCTGTATCAATGTCTTACCCGCATCCTTAATGTTCACTTGGATATTGGAAGCGCCAGCGTCCACCGCATTCTCGACCAACTCTTTAACGACAGAGGCCGGACGTTGAATCACCTCTCCCGCCGCGATTTGATTGGCGATATGGTCCGGAAGTAAATGAATGATATCGCTCATTACCAGAACAAATACCAAAAGAAAGCAGCCAAGACCGCCAAGGCCACCGCCAGTTTCACATTCTTATACCTACGAGCCCGGGAATCCTCGCCTCGCCCCACGCTTTTCTTCAGATGCGAGGTACCTTCAATGAAAGTTCCCTTGATATGCGGCTTATATTCCTCCAACGGCTCCTCTACACCCATTTCACGTTTGACCTTGCTTATACGTTCCTCCAAGGCTTCCTTATGGGGGTCCCAATAAATAGGCTTATGATCAAATTGACGCGGCTTGCGCATGTTATAAAACGAGAAAAGTGCCATAGCTTTACCTATTAATTATGAATACGACGCTAATGTACGAATTTATTGCTTCTTTTCGGAGCATCTTGAGCTTTTCTTTTCACGACCTGATAAATATCATCCTTGTCTTTAGGACGGATATAATCAAACCAATAAAAGTCTTTCAAGTATTTCTGGTCGGGCTTCAAATCAGGAATAGGGGTCATCGTACCTGTTGGAGTCGGCCAGATTTTCAGTTTATCCAACTTATTGTCTTTTAGCCAGATCGTAAGGAAACCGCTTTTGGTCTCGTTCATGCCGACCATCGAACCGTCCTTCTCCAAGGGGAAAAATATAGATTCGGCGTTGCCCGACACATCGATCTGATTCACGACCTGTCCCTCGAAATAAGCCTTCAAGTCATTTCCCTTTAATTGATTGAATGCGGTAGAATCGATTTGCTGTATTGCGAAAGCGAATTGCTTCACGTGAGCGAAATCGATCGAGCTATCATTCATAAATATCAAGATCGTATCCCCATAGATCTGATACTGTTCATTCCAAACGATAGGGTCCGTATACATATATAATATAGAGTCTCTTGTATTAAACTGCATCGAATCGCAAACACCTTGCATATCCGTCCGATAGAAACGGACGCCGTAATAAGCTTTTACTTCCCGGTAAAGGGAGTCCACCGTAGTCATCTTCAAGGTATCACCATGCAGAAACAATGTATCCCCTTGGCTGAATTCCAAGAAACGGGCGCTATCCGTAGCGAAAGCATACTCGCTCTTCTCATTGTAAAAGCCATATTGGCCTTCCAGCATGACATGCTGCGCCGTGTCTTGCAGACTCATATTACCGAACGCTTCCCCAAAACCCAGTTCCCGGTTGTAGGCGATAGAGTCGCCCGTCAAGATACGGTCGCCGGAAACCACCTGAGAACGATCCAATAGCAAAGAGGTATTATTCACGGTATCGTACCAACCTCTGGAAGAATAGATCGTGCCGCTATCCGAGACGATTATGGATGGTCCGAGGATCGTGGCGATCTTCGAGTCCGTATTATAATGCAAGGTATCGGAATACAACGTGAATTGCTCATTCTCCAGACGGACGCTATCATTGAAGATAGCCAATTTCGTACTAGGCGAATATTGCCCATAAAAAGAAGAGAGCTGATTCAAGGAATCGACAATCAGACCTCCGTCGAAATAATATCCGATATCCGGGATTCGCTCATAGTTCAAGCTATCCGTAAACAGGGTAACCTGCCCATTCTCCATGCGGACATTCTCCCGCAAATAAGCGATCTGGGTATTTCCATCGTAAAACAGGTAATTTCCATACACGAACAAGGTATCCCCTTGTTCCATCCGGACATTACTAAACGCTTCCAAGGAATTGGTCTGCTCAAAGAAATATGCGCTATCGCAATACATATACGAACTATCATGGCGAAAACAAACATCACCATTCAGTACTTGAGCCTCGGCGTTCCTCTCCTTATCGAACGAAAGCGTATTCGCATGCTCCAAAAAGACCTTCGTCTTCTTGGGAGCGACACTATCTTTGGCGGCTACCACCGTGCTATCTTGCGTTTGCGCAAATACGCCAACCGATAAAGCACACGATAAGAGCGCTAGAAATAACCTGTTAATTAGTCTCATTCCTTAATCCAACCCGGATATTTGAAATCACAATTCCTCCAACCGTCACTAATACGCACGTAGGTTGATTTTTGTTTCTTCGTGATCCAGTCGTTCAATAATTCCTCACGTTTCTTAGCCTCTACGATCGCTTTCAAAGCTTGGAAGTCATCGGCCAAATTCGCCTTATGTCCTTCCGTCCGAGCTTTCAGCTTAACAATAGCTACTACCTCTTTCTGCTTGTTCGTCAACATGGTAAAAGGCTTGGAGATCTCTCCGACTTTCATGCCATATACCACCTTACCGATTTCCTGCGGAAGTTCTTGCATCTCGAACTTAGGGGTTCCCATATTGCTGCTCTCGTAATCTTGGTTTACCATCAAACCCTTATTATTACGTGTATCCTTGTCATAAGAGACGAATGTAGCGGCTTCCTCAAACGTGAACTTATTCGCCTGCAAATCATTGTACAATGAATCCAGACGAGTGGTAGCATCCGCCAACTCCTTATCGGAAACCTTCGGTTTCAATAAGATATGGCGGCAGTTGATACGGTCTCCACGCTTCTCGATCAATTGGATGATATGGTAACCATACTCCGTCTGTACGATCTGGGAGACACGTTTCGGGTCTTTCAAGTTGAACGCAACGTTCGCGAACTCCGGCAACAGCTGTGTCTTGCTCATGAAACCTAACTCCCCTCCTCGAGACGCCGAACCCGGATCTTCCGAGTACAAACGAGCCAACGTAGAGAATTCCATCTTACCGGAATTAACTTGCTCCGTGAAATCACGTAAGCGGGCCTTGATGGCGTCTGTTTCCTCAAACGGAATCTTCGGTTCCAAGGTAACGATTTGCACCTCTACAGTCGTAGGGATGTTCGGCAGGCTATCCTGAGACAACTGGCTGAAATATTTACGCACCTCGGAAGGTGTCAGCTTGATCTCGCCGATCAATTGATGCTGCATCTGTTGCACTACCTGCTGCTCCCGCACCATCTCCTTACGCTCATCCTTGATCTGGGAAAATTTCTTACCGAAATATTCCTCCAATTTCTCGCGAGACCCGATTTGGTTCACAGCCATGTTCATCCATTGATCCACGCTCTGGATCACTTGGTTCTCGTTCACGGTAATACTATCGATCTTAGCTTGATTCAGATATAGTTTCTGTATCGCCATCTGCTCCGGGATCACGCAATACGGGTCGCCATCCAAACGGACCCCCTCGTTTTGATTATACAAACGCTGCGTCTCAATATCCGAACGTAAAATAGCGTCATCTCCTACCACCCACACAATTTCATCGATCACATTGTCTTGCGCCATTACAATGCAAGAACAACAGGCAAGAAAGAATACACTTAAAATCTTTTTCATCATGTCTACCCATTTATAAAATTAGAGATCACGGCTCGGAATGGAATTCCACGTCACCGCTCCGGATCGCATCGTTATATAACTCGTCTTCAAATTTTTTCAAGAATTCAACTTTTCGTTGGTTGACCAGCATTTCCGTGACGTGCGAACTGGCATAATCATATGGCTCCACACTGCCGGAAGGTAAATATTCCTTGATATTCAACAGATAACAATAACTGCTATCCGCCACCTCAACATACTTATTCGCCTTCAGAAACGCATTCGGATTCGACACATGGATCGGTATATTATCCATTACCTCATCGAAATCAACCCATTTGTCGTAAAAGTACTCATAAATCGTGGCATTTTGCACACTATACTTCTCAATTTTTTCTAAAGAGGCCACATCTGTGGATTTGTACCACTTTTTGACATCGGTAAGTCCCGGGGCATCAACCGGGATTTTCAAGAATAATCCCTTGATCAAGCCTTTATCCAAGATAAACTTTTTCTGGTTTTCCTCGTAATAGTTTAATTTATCACTTTCCCGGATATCAGTTTTCAGCTTCTCCTCCACCAATCGTTCCTGATAACGGTAACGAACCAAGGAACGCCTGTACTCCTCTACCAATTTATCGACCTCCTCTTTCTCATCCCCTAAGTTACGCAAAGCCACATCGTACACCAATACATCCTTTACCCATTTCTTGGTAAAGCCCTCGGCCAGCAACAGACTATCTGCGGAGGAAATCCCCCGGGGTATTAGCTTATTCACCTCCGAACGATTTAGGGTACGTCCTTTCACGCTAACCAAGACATCCGTAGTATCAGCTGGCTGAGAACCTTTACAGGCACCCAACAACACAACGAACGTTAGGAACATGAAGACTATCCTCATATCTATCTTTATTTTATTTCTTTAGTTTCTTCAATAATTTCCAGTTGACAGTCACCGGATATTTTTTATTCAAATCCGCAATCCACTTCGCTTCCAACACCTTCTGCTGGGCGGAGGGTTTGCTCCAGATCTCCCGGTTGCTGACCTCAAACAACAGAATCCCATCCCGGTACTCCTGCATCAAATGAGGGATCTCCGGATGTTTTGTCTCCAGATTCTTACGCTCGGCGGTCGTTACGATATCGCGGATAAACAAATCATAGATCTCTTGCATAAAATCACCCGCATACGTTTTTGTCGAGAACGGACAACGTTGGATATAATAAGCGAACTCCGCTTGCGGGAAATCCTTTCCATCCAATTGCATAAGCGTCTTGTTCATATCCTTCGCTTTCTCATAAAACGCCTCGTCCGTGGGGAAACAATCATTACATAACGCTTGCAGCTCCGCATAGGCTTCCGGATAGAAAACGTATCCGTATTCTTTTTTCATACGATCGTCGAAAGCTTTATATAACTCGAAGTTACGTTCACCCTGCCCCATACGTCTCGACAAAGCTTTTTCCTCTTCCTCAAACGAAGGGCGTCCCTTCTTATCGATCAACTTAATGATATGGTAACCAAAACGAGTTTCCACCACCTCGGATAAATCACCCGGCTTGCTCAACGCAAAAGCGGCTTGCTCAAAAGGCTGGACCATCTCGCCTACCCCAAACCAAGGTAATACTCCCTCTTTCTTAGCGGAAGCAGCATCCCCAGAATATTCTTTCGCTAACTCGCCAAAATCAGCTCCCTCTTGTACTTGCTTATAGATAGCTTGCGCTTTTGCCAGAAAAGCCGATGAGTCCTGAATAGCGGAATCTTTCGGGAAGGCGATCAAGATATGAGCGACATGTATCCGCCCCGGATTGGGTTTACGACTATGGACTTTTATCAAATGAAATCCTAATTTCGTGCGAACCGGTTCAGACACCACGCCAATCGGCAAGGAATAGGCGGCATCCTCAAACACTTTTAGGGATTGCATCGGGAGCAAGCAACGTACATATTCGCAAGCGACATGCTCCTTATCCTTCTCGGCCAAAGCTTTTCCGACTGTTTCCATATCCTCTCCTTTCTGGAGACGTTCGTATACTCGCATGGCTTCTTGATATACAGCTACCGTATCTTTGGAGACCGTCTTCTCCGGCAAACGGAATAAGATGTGGGTCAACTCTACCGAGTGATCCCCACGGTCATATACCGCACGGGCAGCCGCTTTCTCACCCTCCTTATCCGACATATAGCTATCGATCAACTGAGCCCGGTATCCATCCAGCTCACTTTTGAATGAGGATGTCTGGTCGATCCCTAAAGATTCCGCCTCCGCTACTTTTAGCTTAAAATTTTTAAATAGCTCGACATAGTTTTTGACGGACTTTGTATTCGATAAATCCACCTCTCCATTCTTCTCCGCGATAAAAATAAATTCAGATAAAGGCACTTGTTTTCCAGCGACCGTCATAACGACCGAATCGGATGCGGTTTGAGCGTTAACTGTCACACAAGCGAATACCCCTAATGAAATAAGTAACTTTTTCATCAAAAATTCTTTTACCATAGCACGAATATACATTACAAAAATAACACTAATCTAACGGAGAGCCGACAAGAAAAGTATGCTATCCCATTAAATTAGTGTTTTTTATAAAACGTAAAACTTGTATTACTATTCACCGCGGCTATAATTCGGAGCCTCTTGCGTGATCGCTACGTCATGCGGATGGCTCTCTTGCACACCTGCGTTGGTGATTCGAGTAAAACGAGCTTTATGCAACTCCTCGATATTATGAGCCCCGCAATAACCCATTCCCGCACGTAAACCACCTACCATTTGGTAAATGACCTCATACAAAGAACCCTTAAACGGAACACGGGCAGCGATTCCCTCCGGAACCAGCTTCTTCACGTCGTCCTCCACATCTTGGAAATACCGATCCTTGGACCCCTTTTGCATAGCTTCCAACGACCCCATTCCACGGTAAGACTTAAACTTTCGGCCATTGAAGATAATCGTATCGCCCGGCGACTCCTCTACACCCGCCAACAGAGATCCCATCATCACGGAAGATCCACCAGCGGCGATCGCCTTCACGATATCACCGGAGTAACGCAAGCCACCGTCGGCGATCAAAGGCACACCAGTTCCTTCCAACGCCTTCGCCACATCGTAAATAGCCGACAACTGGGGAACACCCACACCAGCGATCACACGAGTTGTACAAATCGAACCCGGACCGATACCTACCTTCACGGCGTCCGCCCCGGCTTCCACTAAATATTTAGCAGCCTCGCCCGTAGCGATATTACCGACCACACAATCAATATGCGGATATTGCGCCTTAATCTGTTTCAAGACATCCACCACACCTTTTGAGTGACCATGTGCCGTGTCGATCACCAAAGCATCCACCCCGGCATCCACCAAAGCGGCTACACGCTCGAAGGTATTGAACGTAACGCCTACACCGGCAGCTACACGCAAACGACCTTTCGAATCCTTGCAAGCCTTCGGTTTATCTTTCGCTTTCGTTATATCTTTATAGGTAATCAAGCCGATCAACTTATTATGGCTATCGACCACCGGTAACTTCTCGATCTTATGTTCCTGAAGGATCTGAGCGGCGGCCTCCATATCCGTAGATTGTCCGGTTACGACCAAATTCTCTTTCGTCATCACCTCGTCGATAGAACGGTTCATGTCCTTCTCGAAACGCAAGTCACGGTTTGTCACGATACCTACCAAATACCCGCCTTCATCCACCACGGGAATACCGCCAATCTTATATTCAGCCATCATTGCCAAGGCATCCGCCACACGCTTGCCCTTCGTGATAGTCACCGGATCATAGATCATTCCATTCTCCGCACGTTTAACGGTCTGGACCTGCTTTGCCTGCTCGGCGATCGTCATGTTTTTATGAATCACACCAATACCTCCCTCACGGGCGATAGCGATAGCCAACTTGGCCTCGGTAACCGTATCCATAGCGGCCGACACCATCGGTATATTCAATGTGATATTACGTGAAAACTTTGTCGTGAGATCGACATTACGAGGAAGAACTTCCGAATAAGCTGGGATTAACAATACATCGTCAAACGTTAACCCATCCATAACTACCCTGTCTGCAATAAATGACATAGAACTTATGCTTTAAAAATTATTGCGCGCAAATATACGACTTTTCACGCAATAAATCGATACGGGAGAAATTAAAAATTCGATTCGGAAGAAAATAAACTTTCATCCGAACGAAAACAAAATTCCTTCCGAAGGAAAAATAAATCTCTTTCGGAAGGAACAATAAGCTTCTTTATTTGTTTTTTCTTTAGAGTGGAACCGGGCCACCCTCCCATTAGTTTGCCATTTCAGACAAGAACTTGATACGGACCAAGCGAATCTCCTCTTCCGTATAGTCACCGCCTAATTCCTCAATGGCGTCTTCCAGACCGTCGGTCTCCGAATCCTTGAAATACTCGTAAATATCCTCGATATGATCCTCATCCATCACATCATTCAAGAAATAATCGATATTGATACGTGTACCGGAATATACGATCGCCTCGATCTCATCCAAAAGCTCGGTGAACTCAAGTCCGTTAGTCAACGCGATCTCGTCCAGCGCCACCTTACGGTCGATCCGCTGAATGATTGAGACCTTCAACTTGGACTTATTAGCGACCGTACGTACGCGCAAATCCTCCGGACGCTCAATCTCGTTCTCCTCTACATGTTTCTTGATCAACTCAATGAACTCCTTGCCATAACGTTTCGCCTTACCAGCGCCCACTCCCGGGATATTCTGCAACTCGTCCAACGTGATCGGATAAGTAGTAGCCATAGCCTCCAAAGAGGGATCTTGGAAAATCACGAAAGGCGGAACTTCCAACCGCTTGGATAATTTCTTACGCAAATCCTTCATCATGGAATAAAGAACCGGGTCTACCGCACAAGAGGCGCCCCCACGAACCGGAACTTCCTCTTCCTCTTCCTCGAATTCATTGTCCTCGGTAATCTTGAACGATACCGGCTTCTTCATGAACTCCTTACCTTTTTCCGTGATTTTCAGCAAACCATAATTCTCAATATCCTTCGCTAAATAGCCAGCGATTAAAGCCTGACGAATAACGGCGTTCCAAGTTTTATCATCCTCGTCCTGTCCGGAACCGAAGACCTCTAATTCATTGTGCTTGTAATTTTGGATTTCGGAGGTTTCGTTACCTACCAAAATATTTACGATATAATCTGCCTTAAACTTTTCTTTCAACGTACTGATAACCTCCAGTACCGCGCTTAACAATTCCTTCGCTTCCACCTGCTTCTTTGGGTTCAAACAATTATCACAATTACCACAATTATCTTCCAGGTATTCCTCACCGAAATAATGCAATAGCACTTTTCTCCGGCAGACGGAAGTCTCGGCATAGGCTGCAGTCTCTAAAAGCAACTGTTTGCCGATTTCCTGTTCGGCCACGGGCTTTCCTTGCATGAATTTCTCCAATTTTTGCAAGTCCTTATAAGCATAGAAAGCGATACATTGGCCTTCTCCGCCATCCCTACCGGCACGACCGGTTTCCTGGTAATAACCTTCTAGGCTCTTCGGGATATCGTAATGAATCACATAACGGACATCCGGCTTGTCGATACCCATACCGAAAGCGATCGTAGCCACGATCACATCCGCCTGTTCCATCAGGAAGGCATCCTGATTGGCGGAACGTACTTGCGAATCCATTCCCGCATGGTAAGGCAACGCCTTTATCCCGTTGGCTTTCAAGATGTCGGCAAATTCCTCCACCTTTTTACGGCTCAAACAATATACGATACCCGATTTACCCTCGTTGGCTTTAATATACTTAATGATCTCGCGGTCTATATTCGTTCCTTTCGGACGAACCTCATAATACAAATTAGAGCGGTTGAAGGATGATTTAAAGACTGTAGCGTCTATCATACCCAGATTCTTCTGGATATCGTGCTGCACCTTAGGTGTAGCGGTAGCGGTCAGAGCGATTAACGGACGTTTACCGATCTCATTGATAATCGGACGGATTCTTCGATATTCCGGACGGAAATCATGTCCCCATTCCGAGATACAATGCGCCTCGTCCACCGCATAGAAAGAGATCTTTACCTGACGCAGAAAATCCACGTTCTCTTCCTTGGTCAAGGACTCCGGTGCTACATACAGCAACTTGGTACGTCCTGATAATATATCCGATTTCACCTGGTCGATAGCCGACTTATTCAAAGAGGAATTGATAAAATGGGCGACCCCATCTTCCTCACTGAAATTCCGCATCGCGTCCACCTGATTCTTCATCAAAGCGATCAACGGAGATATCACGATCGCGGTTCCTTCCATTAGTATGGATGGTAATTGATAACAAAGAGATTTACCTCCCCCCGTCGGCATTAATACAAAAGTATCCTTCCCGGCCAGCACGTTCTCAATAATAGCCTTCTGGTTCCCCTTAAAGGTACCGAAGCCAAAGTGCCGATTTAGCTCTTCTGTTAAATGATCCTTCTTTGCCATACTTCGTATTATTTATAGTAAACCGCCTACGTTTACGCGACCTGTAAACGGTTCACGTCCGATTTTTCAAATTTCTCTTTCGCATACTCCAACGTTACATGGAGTTCCTTTACTTTTTGAGATGGCATACTGTACATAGCGTCCATCATCACGGCTTCTACGATTGAACGTAACCCACGGGCACCCAGCTTAAACTCAAGCGCCTTATCCACGATAAACTCATAGACTTTCTCATCGAACGTCAGCTTAATGCCATCCATCTCGAACAATTTGACGTATTGCTTGATAATGGAGTTCTTCGGCTCGGTCAAGATGTTACGAAGCGTATCACGATCCAGCGGATTCAGATACGTGAGGATAGGTAAACGACCGATAATCTCCGGGATCAAGCCAAACGACTTCAAATCAGTCGGGGTGATGTATTTCAGTAAATTATTCCGGTCTACGGTAGCCGTATCCAAACTAGCCGAATAACCGACCACACGGGTATTTAAGCGTTGAGCGATCTTCTTCTCGATTCCATCGAAAGCACCACCGCAAACGAACAGGATATTCTTCGTATCCACCGCAATCATCTTTTGCTCCGGATGCTTACGTCCCCCCTGAGGAGGCACATTCACGATCGATCCTTCTAGAAGTTTCAGCAAACCTTGCTGTACACCCTCACCGCTGACATCCCGAGTGATAGACGGATTATCGCTCTTACGTGCGATCTTATCGATCTCATCGATGAAGACGATACCCCGTTGGGCCGCCTCCACATCATAATCCGCCGCTTGCAATAGCCGGGTCAAGATACTCTCAATATCCTCCCCCACGTAACCTGCCTCGGTAAGTACCGTAGCGTCCACGATAGCGAACGGGACATGCAATAACTTAGCGATCGTACGGGCTAACAAAGTCTTGCCCGTACCGGTAGCGCCCACCATGATAATATTAGATTTCTCAATCTCTACATCATCGGCGGTAACCTTTTGAAGTAAACGCTTGTAATGGTTGTACACCGATACCGACAGATAACGCTTCGCGTCATCCTGCCCGATCACGTACTGATCCAAGAAAGTCTTGATATCTTCCGGTTTAGGCAGATCTTTCTGCTTCAAACCAAAAGAAGTTTTCTTACCTCCTGTCTGCTCCTTTACGATCTCATACGCCTGCCGGGCACAATCATCGCAAATACAACCAGAGATCCCATTGATAAGCAAATTAACATCACGGCTACTCCTGCCGCAAAACGTACATGTATCGCCTGTTGTTTTGGCCATAGTTTCTTATTGTTGTTTTTGTTATTTACGTGTTAAAACATCGTCGATCATGCCATACTTTTTCGCTTCCTCCGCGGTCATCCAGAAATCACGGTCGCCATCGCGCTCGATCTCCTCATAGGGTCTACCTGAATGATCCGAGATTATGGTGTACAGTTCTTTCTTAACCTTCAAGATCTCGCGAGCGGTAATCTCGATGTCTGAAGCCTGTCCTTGTACGCCGCCAAGCGGTTGATGGATCATTACACGGGAGTGCTTCAAGCCGAAACGTTTTCCCTTGGTTCCCGCCACCAATAAGACAGACGCCATAGAGGCGGCCATACCCGTACAAATCGTAGATACGTCGCTGGAGATAAACTGCATCGTGTCATAAATGCCGTAGCCCGCATATACAGAGCCACCCGGCGAATTGATATAAATAGAGATATCCTTTCCGGGATCACTGGAATCCAGATACAACAACTGCGCTTGAATCACGTTAGCGGTATAATCATCCACTTGCGTGCCCAAGAAAATAATACGGTCCATCATCAACCGAGAGAAGACATCCATTTGAGCGACATTCAGCTGTCGTTCCTCTATAATTGTCGGGGAGATATAGCTACTGGAGATGTTCATATAACTATCCAGAGCCGTACCACTCATACCTAAATGCTTTGTAGCATACTTTCTAAAATCTTCCATATTTTCTCCTATCTTTTATTTACCGAGAAGACGTAAAAAGGGATTTCCCTCTGTGACTTAACGGAAAAACAAAGTTATAAATAAATTTCTGAAAGAAACAATTTATTTCGCTATCCGCTAAGATATTTTTAGAGAGAAATCCCTTTTTTGATATAAAACAACCTCCTAAGAGGCCGAGTAAAGATCTTTTTATTCAAAAAGTTTGTTGAACTCGTCAGCGGTTACCTCCTTAACATCAAGTTCCACTTGCTCTTTCAACCAAGCAGCCAATTTCTCCTCAACCGCACGGTCGATGATGTTCTGAAGTGTTTGCTTATTTTTCAACATGTCTTTAGCGTAGTTGTCAAGTACATCCTCAGGTACAGACAACATGCCGTATTGAGCGAACTGAGCCTTAGCCACACGTTTAGCGAAGTTCTCGATGTCAGCGTCCTCAACCTTCAAGCCGTTCTTCTTAACCAAGTTCTCCTTGATCAACTGATATTTCAAATCCTGAAGGATCTGAGGGAAGTCCTCGTCGATCTTCTCTTTCGTATTCTTCTCGTTAGCGGCAAGCAACCAACGTTTCAATAAATCGTCAGCGAAATTCAACTCGCCAGCTCTCTCAACCAACATATCACGAGTATCTGTCAAGAACTTGAAGTCACTCTGAGGAGCGAATTGCTCTGCCAAAGCTTCCTTGATCTTGTTCTTGAATTCTTCCTCGCTGGTAACCACGTTCTCGCCAAATACCTTGTCGAACAACTCTTGGTTCATCTCTGCGTCTTTATGACGGGTGATCTCCTTGATCTCAAAGCTAAAGTCGCCTGTAGTCTCAGCCACTTTCTCTTTATCGATCTTCAAGAAAGAAGCGATCTCAGCCTCAGCACCCTCGTAAGCCTTATTCGGGTTGAATACCACTACGGCATTTACTTTAGCACCGATAAATTTAGCTTTTTCTTCCTCATCCTTGATATACATAGGCATCAAGACAGCATCCTCAACAACGATACCACCTTCTTTCGGGGCACCATTCTCAAGCTCGGCTACCGTACCTTTTACCATATCTTTTTCCTCAACCTCGTCTACCTTGTCGTAAGAACCGAAGTTTGAGCGATAAGCGTTTACTTGGTTATTTAGCATTTCTTCATCGATAGCGACTTGATAGAACGGAAGTTTATCGTTCTTGCTCAACTCGATATTGATCTCCGGAGCCAAAGCCACGTCAAAACAGAATTCGAAATCCTCTTCCTTATCGAAATCCAACGGCTTTTGCTCAGTCTCGTTAGGCATCGGCTCGCCTAAGATATGCAAATCGTTCTCACGGATATACTTGAACAGATTCTCAGAAACTAATTTGTTTATCTCCTCTACCAGCACGTGCTTTCCGTACATTTTTTTAACCATGCCCATAGGAACCATGCCCTTACGGAAACCCGGTACATTGGCTTTCTGACGAAGGCTACGCAGGCTCTTGTCTACCTGATCAGCATAGTCAGCTTTCACTATTTCTAATTTCACGATACCGCTTACGGCATCATTGTTTTTAAGCGAAACGTTCATTCTGAATGATTTATTTAATTAATAGTCGTATCGAATTTTAGGTCGCAAAATTAGACTTATTCTTTTAATCGTGCAAATTTTGATCTGTTTTTATTCTTTTGTTTATATTTGGCGGCAATTATTTACCCTTTGAATGAATCATTATGAGAATAAAAGGAATATATGCTACCCGTCCGGCGATAATCCAACTTTTGATCCTCTTGCTATTCTTATTGGCTGGAGCCGTTTTATCATCTATTATATCCACGGGCTTATTACTTGCGACCCACGGTTTACAGGCTGATATAACCCAAGACGCTAATTTAATGAGGCTCATTCAGTTCATCTCGGCGATCTGTACCTTTTTGCTACCATCTATCGCCATGGCTTGGATATGTAGTGACAATCCCCGCCATTATCTATCAGTCAAGAAAATCACAGACGGCAGGATCTGGATTCTCACCTTAGTTTGCGTGTTCTTATTTTCTCCGGTTATCAATTTGCTAGGATTGCTCAACAAGCAGATGGAGTTACCCGCGTTTATGGCTCCTATCGAGGAATGGATGCGGGCGCAAGAAACCCTCGCCGAACAACTGACGACGATCCTGTTATCCAGCGATAGCGTTTGGGTAATCCTGGCCAACCTTATCGTTATCGCCGTTACGGCCGGGATAACCGAGGAGTTCCTGTTCAGAGGAGCCTTGCAACGAGTGATCGGGAAATGGACCTCCAACCCTCATACGATCATATGGGTCGCCGCCATACTATTTAGCGCCTTCCATTTACAATTTTACGGATTCTTGCCCCGGATGATACTCGGAGCCTATTTCGGCTATCTACTCTATTGGAGCAAGAGCATCTGGATACCGGTGTTCGCCCACTTTGTCAATAATGCTTTCGCCGTAATAGGGATGTCGGACAGTCGTCTCAAGGATAACGAGTTTATCACAGGCGATATTCCCGCCGAGCATCTTTTGGACTTTTGTCTTATCGCCGCCTTATCTTTCCTGCTGTTCATACTGGTAAACAGGCGATTGAAACGACTGCTATAAGTCTTTCTTACGCAGCACAAAGTCTTTTCCCAAATATTTCTCGCGCACGATCTCGTTCTCGGCTAGTTGTTCGGCGGTTCCTTGGAAAAGGACTTTTCCCTCGAACAGGAGATAGGCCCGGTCACAAATACTCAATGTCTCGTACACATTGTGGTCGGTAATCAAGATTCCGATATTCTTATGTTTCAAGCGAGCCACGATTGTCTGGATATCTTGTACGGCGATCGGGTCTACACCGGCGAAAGGCTCATCCAACATAATGAACTTCGGATCGATCGCCAGACAGCGGGCAATCTCCGCACGACGCCGTTCTCCACCCGAAAGCTGGTCTCCCAAGTTTTTACGAACCTTATTCAAACCGAACTCTGAAATCAAGCTTTCCAGTTTCTCTTTTTGGTACTCAATGCTACGTCCCGTCATCTCCAAGACCGAGCGGATATTATCTTCCACCGTCATTTTCCGGAAAATCGAAGCCTCTTGCGCCAGATAGCCAATGCCGTTGCGAGCCCGCTTATAGACCGGGAATTTCGTAATCTCCATGTCATTCAAGAAGATCTTACCCTCGTTAGGAGTGACCAAACCTACTGTCATATAAAAGGTGGTCGTCTTTCCCGCTCCGTTCGGACCAAGCAAACCAACGATCTCCCCCTGTTTCACGTTAATCGATACATGATTCACGACCGTACGAGTCCTATATTTCTTTACCAAGTCCTCCGTACGGAGCACCATTCGTTGTTCGTCTGACATAAGCTACTTAAAAATTTAACGCGAATGTACGTGATAATCCGCAGATCTACATCACATACATTCGCAAAAAAGCGATAAGAGAATTTAATAACTCCACTCAGATCGCCACTCGATCACGGGTTGCTCCCCCTCGAATCGGATAGGAAGCCAGATATAACGTCCGTCTATAGCGTTCTCCGGAGTCCAACGATCTCCCATATAAATAAAGCGATCCGCATGGCCGGGTACAGGCAATACGTACGTGCTCTGAGAATAAAACGACACCTCCGAGTTCTCTCCCCTAAACGGATTTTCCAATTCCTTCCAAGGTCCCCAAATCGAGGAAGCGACCGCCGATCGTCCCGCATTCGGAGCCCAGCCCGTACAGCCGGACATAATCAAATAATATTTCCCCTTCTGTTTGAACAAGGCTGGAGCTTCCATGAAACGCCCCGGGAAGAAACGGGCGTACTTACCGGAATAACTCGTATAATCATCGGTCAGCTGCGATATATGCAAGGTACTATTCTCTTCCGAGGAATAAATATGATAAGCGATGCCATCGTCATCCACGAAAAGGTTCATATCCCTAGCCATTTGTCCGGAGATTTGGTCACGCCCCAATAAATTCAATCTATCCGGATGGGCAGGTAACTCTCCACCGCTAAAACGTAGATCTGCGGAAAGCGTACAAGGTTGCTTATGTAGTTCCTGTACATTAACCGGCCAAAAACCGGCATTCGGACGGAAAGCGTTTACGAACGAGTAAGGCCCCGCCACGTTTTTACTGACAGCCACTCCACTCAATGCTCCCGAATAGCCAGCACCTCTCGGCTCTAAATGAAACCACATTACATATTGATCATTCTTTTTATTATAAATCACTTTCGGACGCTCCAACACGCATCCCTTAACAATATGGCTCGTCGTATCATCCGGCACGACCGATAAGGCGATTCCCTCGTCTTTCCAATTATATAAATCTTTCGACGAATAGCAATGAACGCCTACTTGAGCCAGATTTCCAGCCGAGCCCTCCGTTTTATGTTCACCAAACCAATAATAAGTATCCCCAACCCGTAGAATACCGCCACCATGAGCGTTTATATGTACCCCTTTATCATCCGGCCAAACTTCCCCCGGCTTAAAAGAAAGATCCTTCCGCAGGCAAGCCACACATAAACACAGCAAGCCGATCACTCCTAAAAGAATTCGCTTCATAAAAGTATTTTTTAGTATTTAAGAAAACAAACATAGTTAAAAAAGAGGGATGTGGCAAACTTTAATACCATAGGATTTACAAATAAAACCAATCTTGTTTCTAAGATGTTATATGGTTATTAGTGGATTTTACGCTATCTTTGCAAATTGAAATCAGAAATTTATCAAGATAAAAATGAATAAAGCATTACACAGAATGGGTGAGTATACCCTACTGATGATGAAGAGTATAACACTTCCAGACCGGTGGAGTATGTTCTTTAAGCAATTGATCAAAGAGATATACAAGCTAGGCGTGGATTCTCTTTGGATTGTCATAATCATCTCGGTCTTTATCGGTACGGTTATCGCCATCCAGATCTCCTTGAATATCAGTTCCCCCTTGATTCCTAAGTTTACGATCGGCTATACCACCCGTGAGATTATCTTGCTGGAATTCTCTTCCTCTATCATGGCACTAATCCTAGCGGGTAAAGTAGGCAGTAATATCGCCTCCGAGATCGGAACCATGCGAGTCACCGAGCAGATAGACGCCATGGAAATCATGGGTGTTAATTCAGCCAACTTCCTGATCCTTCCGAAAATGCTCGGTTTGATGATCTTTATTCCGGTATTGGTTATCTTCAGTATGTTCACCGGTATCATGGGCGGCATATTCGCCAGTTACTCAACGAGTACGGGAATGACTCCTTCCTCGTTCGAGTACGGTTTGCAATTCTACTTCAACGAGTTTTACATTTGGTATTCTATTATCAAATCCGTAGTATATGCGTTCATCATCTCATCCATCGCTGCCTATTTTGGCTATAACGTAAAGGGAGGCGCCCTAGAGGTAGGTAAGGCAAGTACGAATGCCGTGGTCATGAGCAGTATCATGATTTTACTTGCCGACGTAATATTAACCCATTTAATGCTTACTTAAAAATGATCGAAGTTAAGAATATAACGAAGTCTTTCGATGGACGTGTCGTCTTGAAAGATATAAGTACGACGTTCGAGGATGGTAAGACGAATCTGATCATCGGACGAAGCGGTTCGGGTAAAACGGTAATGATCAAGAATATCATCGGGTTAATGAAACCTGATACCGGACAGATATTATACGACGGCAGAGACTTGATCACGATGAACAAGCATGAGTTAAATATGCTGCGTCGGGAAATGGGTATGTTGTTCCAAGGTTCCGCTTTATTCGACAGCATGACGGTAATGGAAAACGTAATGTTTCCTTTAGATATGTTCTCTAAAGACTCAACAAAAGAGCGCAGGAAACGTGCGGAATTCTGTTTGGAACGTGTAAACCTGTCCGAGGCTGGACATCTATATCCTTCCGAGATCAGTGGAGGTATGATGAAACGTGCCGCCATCGCAAGAGCGATCTCCCTAAATCCTAAATACCTGTTCTGCGATGAGCCGAACTCCGGACTAGACCCCAAGACTTCTCTATTGATTGATGATTTGATTCACGACATTACGGTGGAGTACAATATGACGACCGTTATCAATACCCACGACATGAACTCCGTGATGAATATTGGTGATAATATCATCTTTATTAAGGAAGGCGTGAAGGAATGGCAAGGAACAAAAGAGCAGGTAATCACCTCTAATAACCAAGCGTTGAACGATTTCATCTTTGCGTCCGACCTGTTCAGGAAAGTAAAAGAAGTAGAAATGCTCCAAGAGGAAGGGTAAGTTAACATACTTGGCAAAGTATCTTAACTTCATCGGCTAAGTATCTTAACTTAAATGGCAAAGTATCTTAACATACTTCGCCATTTAAGCCAGCTTACTTTTTCCACTTATTTTTTATAGACCAAACACGTCCTTGATCTTATCTGCATAATCCAATTTCTCCCATGTGAATAACTCCACATCACAAGTAACCGGCTTCTGCAAATAACGGGAAGAGAATGTCTTCGTCACCGTCTGGGGTTTGCGTCCCATATGACCATAAGAAGCGGTCTCGAAATAAATCGGGTTACGCAATTTCAAACGCTCCTCGATCGCTTTCGGACGCATATCGAAGATATCCCAGATCTTAGCGGCGATCTCTCCGTCCGTCATATTCACCTTCGCACGGCCAAAAGTATTCACGAAAATATTCATCGGTTTAGCCACACCGATCGCATAAGACACCTGTACCAGCATCTCATCCGCCACACCGGCGGCAACCATATTCTTAGCGATATGACGAGCGGCATAAGCAGCCGAACGGTCTACCTTAGAAGGGTCCTTTCCAGAGAAAGCACCACCGCCATGAGCACCTTTGCCACCGTATGTATCCACGATGATCTTACGGCCGGTCAAACCGGTATCACCGTGAGGACCACCGATCACGAACTTACCGGTCGGGTTCACGTGATAAATGATATTATCATTAAACAAAGCCTGTACATGAGCCGGATATTGAGCCTTCACACGAGGTATCAATATCTTCTTCACGTCTAAGGCGATCCTCTTTTGCATAGCCTCATCCGCTTCCTTCTGTGAAATACCTTTCGGACCGATAAACTCATCATGCTGCGTGGATACCACAATCGTATCGATACGCAACGGCTTACCGTTATCATCGTATTCAATCGTAACCTGACTCTTAGCGTCCGGACGTAAATAAGGCATCAAATCCGGTTCTTCCTTACGGATCTTCGCCAATTCCCATAATAAACTATGAGATAAGTCCAACGCCAAAGGCATGTAATTCTCAGTCTCATTAGTAGCATAACCGAACATCATACCTTGGTCGCCGGCACCCTGCTCATAGGGATCCGCACGCTCTACGCCACGGTTGATGTCGCCACTCTGCTCATGGATAGAAGAGAACACACCACATGACTTCGCTTCAAACTGGTACTCGCTTTTCGTGTAACCAATCTTCTCGATCACGCCACGTGCCACTTCCTGCACATCCACATACGCACTTGATTTAACTTCTCCAGCCAAGACAACCTGTCCGGTTGTAACAAGGGTTTCGCAAGCAACTTTCGAATTCTTGTCATACGCCAAGAACTCATCCAGCAAAGCATCCGATATTTGATCGGCTACTTTATCGGGGTGCCCTTCAGACACCGATTCGGAGGTGAATAAATAACTCATCGTTTTAAATTGAAAAGATTACTAATCTACAACTGAATTGAACTTGGAAGGATTTTTCTGCCGGACGGCAACGAAAAGGATATGTTTTTAGCATTTTTTCCCGTGGTTGCAAGCAATACAAATCTATCCACGTCAATTCATTCGCAAAGATACGCAATAATTGAGAACTGAAAGTTTAAAATTGAGAATTATTTCTTCTTTTTGGAATTACGTAAGGCTTTTTTATATTTAAAGCCAGCCTTCCATTTCGCTGAATCAGAGCCATGTGTCCCTTTCAGGAAATCAGAGAACTTGATTTTCTTACCACTCGGATCCGTTGCCTCACCTTTCGCTTTCTTGAAAACGATCCCTTGCGTCATCGCTTTATTAATTTCTTTATTCATAACTCAAATCTCGTAGTTCATAATAAAAACTTATAATTCGGATAAAAGTTCACGCATCGTCTTGCCAAACACAGGATGTTTCACCAACGGAGCTACTTCTGCCAACGGTTCCATAACAAACGACCGTTTGTGCATCAGAGGGTGCGGTAGCGTCAGCCGCTCCGTATGCAGGATTTGCTCATCCACCATTAACAGATCGATATCGATGATACGGTCATGATACGCACCGTCACTTTTTTCGATACGTCCCATCTCGATCTCGATCAAACGGGTAGCGTCTAATAATTCCATAGGGGAAAGTTCCGTTGTCATAACGATCACGGCGTTCAAGAAAGTGTTGTCCGATTCAAATCCCCAAGGCTCCGTCTCATACATATCAGAAAGGGCAAGAACATCTCCCACCCTTTCAGCCAACAGCGCCGCCGCTGTCACCAAATTTTCTCGTTTATTGCCTACGTTCGTACCTAATCCAAGGTAAGCTGTCGCCATAGAAACCGGATTAAAGGATTAGCATAGCGTCGCCGTAAGCACCGAAACGATATTTCTCTTTCAAAGCGATATCGTAAGCGTCCATGATCAACTCATAACCACCGAAAGAAGCTGTCATCATCAATAATGTAGACAACGGCATGTGGAAATTTGTCACCATGCTGGTAGCCACGCTGAAATCATACGGAGGGAAGATAAACTTATTCGTCCAGCCCTCGAACTCTTTCAGATGACCATCCGTACTTACGGCCGTCTCGATCGCACGCATCACGGAAGTTCCGACCGCACAAACCTTGTGCCCCTCATCCTTTCCCTTGTTCACGATATCCACTACATCGGCATTTACGACCATTTGCTCAGAATCCATCTTATGCTTTGTCAAATCTTCCACGTCGATCTCACGGAAATTACCCAAGCCCGAATGCAATGTCAAGAAAGCGAACTGGCAATCCTTGATCTCCAAACGTTTCATCAACTCACGGCTAAAATGCAATCCCGCGGCAGGAGCCACAACCGCACCTTCTTCCGCGGCGAAAATATTCTGATAACGATCCTCGTCTTCCGGTTCCACCTCACGTTCGATATACTTAGGCAGCGGAGTCTCGCCCAAGGCATACAAAGCCTTCTTAAACTCGTCGTGGTTCCCGTCATATAAGAAACGGAGCGTACGACCCCGCGAAGTCGTATTATCAATTACCTCCGCGACCATGGAATCATCCTCGCCAAAGTATAACTTATTACCGATACGGATCTTACGAGCCGGATCCACCAATACGTCCCACAAACGTAAGTCCTCGTTCAGCTCGCGCAACAAGAACACCTCGATACGCGCCCCTGTTTTCTCCTTGTTACCGTACAAGCGAGCGGGGAAAACTTTCGTGTTATTAAAGATAAACACGTCACCTTTTCCATAATAGTCTAGAATATCCTTGAATTCGCGGTGCTCGATCTCACCCGTATCACGATGAACGACCATCAACCTCGACTCATCTCTGTTCTTCGCCGGATGTAAAGCGATTAATTCCGACGGTAAGTTAAATTTGAATTTCGAAAGCTTCATAATGCACTCTATTTATTTTTCTTCTTCTATTTTTACCACATTCTTCTCTAAGAAATCATCAATCTCCTCTGGAGACATACACATATCCAAGGTTACCTCTCCGATGCGAGTCCGTTCCAAACCAATCAAATGAGCGCCGGAATTCAAGGCCTTCCCGATATCACGAGCCAACGCACGAATATAGGTACCTTTGCTACATACCACCCGTATCTTTATAACAGGCAAATCACACTCCAGCAACTCCAGTTCGTCTATAACCAATGTCTTGGATTTTAGTTCAACCTCCTCTCCTTTCCTGGCTAGCTCATAAGCACGTTTACCTTCGATTTTGCAAGCGGAGAACACCGGGGGAATCTGTTGGATCGTACCCACGAATGTCTTTAAAACCTCCTCCACGAGCTCACGGGTTATATGTTCCGTGGGATACACGGCGTCTATCTCTTTCTCCAAATCGAAAGACGGGGTAGTCTCTCCCAACTTCAACGTAGCGATATATTCCTTCGTCTGATATTGAAACTCATCGATCCGCTTCGTAGCCCTCCCGGTACAAACGATCATCACACCTGTAGCCAAGGGATCCAGTGTCCCCGCATGTCCAACTTTAATCTTCTTTACCTTCAGTTTCCGACTTAGCTTATAGCGAAATTTGTTAACTAGGTCAAAAGAAGTCCACGTTAGCGGTTTATTAAAATATAAAATCTCTCCAGCTATAAAATCCATTCTTTATTTAAGTAATGTACAAGCAATTGTCACCAATCCCGCGATCGCGCAATAGATAGCGAAATAAATCAGTTTCCCCTTTTTCACGATGTTGATCATCCATTTACAGGCCACGCAACCGGAAACAAAAGCGGCCACGAAACCTACCGCTAATGATAACGCAGGAATGTCCCCGGCCACATCTTCACCTTTCACCATCTTCATCACATCCAACAACGCCTCTCCCAAGATCGGAGGTATTACCATCAAGAAAGAAAACTGGGCCAGTTTCGCCTTATTATTTCCCAATAACAAACCGGTAGCGATCGTTGATCCGGAACGTGACAAACCCGGCATCACGGCGCAAGCCTGAGCCAGACCGATAATAAAAGCGTCTTTCATCGAGATCGACTCTTTCTGGCGTGGTTTGGCATAATACGAAAATGCCAGCAAAGCCGCCGTCAATAGCAGCATACAACCAACGACCAATAAACCCGATCCAAAGATTTGTTCTACCGTATCTTTAAAGAATACCCCAACGATCCCGATCGGAATCATGGAAATCAAGATATTGATCACATACTTCGTCTCCGCGTTCATCTGAAATTTAAACAAACCACGGAATATCCAATCGATTTCCTTCCATAAAACCACTAACGTACTGAATACGGTCGCCACATGCACGACGATAGTAAACGCGAGATTCTCCTCTCCCTCTATACCAAACAAAGCGGAACCAATCGCTAAATGACCGCTACTGCTCACCGGCAGATATTCGGTCAATCCCTGTACGATACCCAGTATCAAGGCCTCAAACCAACTCATTCTGTTACTTCTTTATCTTTGCTATTCTTCAAGATTCCAAAAATCATCATCACGAAACCAATAACCGTAACCACCGGAGCTACCACGATACGGCGGGCGCTGAATATATCGGGATTGAACGTATTATCCCCGGAACCTCCACCACTCATCAATATGAAACCAAGCACGATGCAGGCAACCGCTACCGCAATCAGTATAAAATTCTCTTTTCCGAAAGCAAAATCTCTTTTAGCCATCTTTCTCAACTCTTTATTATTCGTACATTAAATATAATACAACTTATCGACCCCCATCCGCAAATATTTATTCACGGCAAAAATGGTCGCGATCACGGACAAGACAATACCTAAAGCAAACACTGCCACATAAACCAATAATAATGTCTGCATATCCAATATCTGGATAAAACCTTTCAATTCATTTTGCAAATAATATAACGCTCCGGTTAGCATCAATATTGCCAAGATAGAGGCGAAAATGCCACTTACTATGTTATATTTCACAAAAGGCCTACGTATAAAGCCGGAAGTAGCCCCCACTAGCTTCATCGTATGAATTAAGAATCGTTTGGAATAAATCAACAGGCGAATCGTATTACTGATCAACACGAACGAGATAATCATCAGTACCGCAGCCAAGGTTAGCAGGATCAAGCCCAACCGCTTCATATTATTATGGACCATCTCCATCATATCCTTTCGGTAAAGCAGCTCCGAGACCGACGTATAGTTTCTAATCTTCTTCTCTATCACTTGGAGGCTATCGGGGTTGGCGTACTCCGAATGCAGTTTCACCTCAATCGAGGCCTGTAAAGGGTTAAAGCCTAAGAAGGTTTCCGGATTCTCGCCCAGTTCTTCTTCCAACTCTTTCGCGGCTTGCTCTTTCGATATATACTCGGTTGATTTTATAAAAGGAAGAGCATCCAAGCTCTTCTGCATTTTCTTTATCTCAGTTTCTTTTTGGTTATCTTTCAGCACGATGGAGAAAGATAAGTTCTCTTTCACATAAACGGAGAGTTTATTACCCAACATCCCTATCAATAGAATGAGTCCTAGCAAGAATAGTACCAAGGAGATACTAATAACAGACGTAAGCCGGGAGTTAAAGAAAGAAACAGAACTAACTTTTTTATTTTCAGCCATCAGACTCTCACTTATTAACGTTAAATAAATTAAGGAGATGCGTACAGAGAACACACCTCCCAATTTTCTTGCAAAAGAACGAATAAAATAAGTAAGCCGAAAGGGTTTTAGAATATTTAACCTCTACAACTCTAACAAAGGCTATTCGTACATATACAATATATAGATTATTTCTGATTGAATACCAAGTCCAACCCTTGACTTCTATAGAATCCGAAACGGGTATCACTTGAAATAAGCGGTAGATGTTCCGTTATGGCATGCGCAATAATTACGTGGTCTGAGGGATCTTTGTGTCCCTGCGCCTCATTGATCTCCATATGCGCATACGTTTGCATATGTTCTTTTTTCAATGGCAATATTTTCACATAAAACTCCTTTTCTATGGCGACGATCATCGCTTCTGCCGACTTCCATCGTTTAGAACACAGTCCTTTATTTCGATAAGCGACAATCAGCTCACGTACGGACTCGGCACTTATATAAAGAAGGGTTTCCGGATCTTGGATAATAGCATCTATATTCCTATTTAGATATTCGGGATCAGATGCCATATATACAAAAATATTCGTGTCAATGAGATATCGCATTTACAGTAAAAATTTGGGGTCATTTACAATCAGACTTCCCTTTAACCGCTGCATAGCTTCCCATGTCTTACTTACCTTTCTTTTTCCAGTCTTCGCCACAGTTGTTTTAGTTTTGGCATTTTCTTCCTTTTTCTTTTCTTCATTTTTTTCCATAAGGCTTTCTGTTTTAATTTTCTATGATACAAAGATAACGTTTTATTTAATTATATCAGAACAAAAACAGATAAAGTAAAGCTTCTAGGATAAAAAAGAAGGCCGCCGGAACAAGATGTTCCTAGCGGCCTTCCCCAACATTAAAGACTCAAGGGTTAGTATTTTTTAATGATATTGCTAGCGAACGTTTACTTTCGTAGTCATGCGCTTTCCATTCTCGATAATCTCCACCAGATAGATGCCGGTAGATACCGGGATACGGGTAGTTCCGATAATTGAGTCGCCATACAGGCTAACTCCAGTCACCGCTATGATACGGATCGAGATTGGACGGGCCGGATGAACGGTTATCGCACCTCGCTCGCAATAGATTTGATGATCGTTGATGATTTGCTCGATACCTACCGTACCGGAGACAGTTACCACACAAGACGCCGTCTTGTTGCCGTCATCGGTAGCCACGGTAATCTTACAGGTACCGATCTTCAGCGCAGTAACGACACCATCCGCGTCAACAGTAGCCACCGTCTCGTCGCTGCTGCTCCAAGAGACGGTTTTCATAGTGGCGTTATCAGGGGTAACTTTCGCTTGCAAGGCAAAAGATTCACCTACGGCCAATGCCTTGGACGTGATATTCAAAGAAACTCCCGTAACAGCCACATCTGTTCCCGGAGGTGTAGAAACCGGCTTGAACTCTGCCATAATAGCCAAGGACTTATCGACTTCAATCTCTACAGGCGAAGTCGTATACTTCTCTTCGCCTATTTGAATAACGGCCAATTCATAATCCGGATAGGCTTCCGCCTCAACGGTTAGCTTAGTCGCTTCCGCCACAGCGGTTCCACTCGTTATCTCGGTCTTCTCACCCTCACCCTTCAACATATAGACTTTCAAAGAGCCATTTTCCGGTTGAGCGAACGTGATAACTAACGCATCCGAACTTTTCACCGTAACCTCCGCTTCCGTAGTCGCATCCTCATAATTCGGATCATACGACGTGAAGATCACTTTCTTTTTCTGGTTATCGCCGGGTTTCAATATAGCTGACGCGTCAGCCCATTCAAATTTACCGGATATGGTAGTCCCATCTTTGGCTTTCGCTACACCACCGGACAATACGGACTCTGAGAGGGCTTGGCCTTCCGTGATCTCCGAAGCGGTCGGAGCGGTCAGAGCGTTCAAATCCACTTTCGCCTTATTGATAACCATTCTCTTTCCTTGGATGTCATTAGCGAAAGGTGCCCAATCATCATCACCCGCATACGATACCACTACTAAGTAAGTGCCGGCATTCATCGGGGTTGCCACTGATCCGTCCAGATTCGTATACTTAACCGTCACGTTTTTCGGATATGGTTTTGCCAATATATCATCCAATCCGACCAAATGGATCGAACCGTCGTATGTGAACGACAAGGGCTCGGTATCCTTCATCTTCACCTCCTGCTTTTTTTCAAATAGAGGGGTGAGAGTAATGGCATTACTCATCGTTACCGTCCGCTCAACATTTGTTCTGTTATCTTCCTTCCATTTTATGAACCGTTCGTTTGCGCCCGGGACCGCTCTCAACCTTAACTCCGTACCTTCGGGGAAGGTACGAGTAGCGACCACCAAGCCGCCGTTCGTTACTTCCGTATTCTCCGTGGTTAGCGCAAAGCTGTTTTCGACAGATCCCCTCAGGATCGAGTAATCAACCGGATTGTAATTTTTAGAGTCAAGCGGCATAAAGCGCAAGCGGTTAACCGCATTCTCTTTGAGGCTTCCGGAGATCTCGCTACCTGTGGCCGCACGGAGAGCCGATCTCTGTTCTGATGGATTCCAGATCGCTCCCGCAAAATCTTGGGTAAGCTCGGCTGTTACCGTATTCCCTTCTACGGAAGGTTCCTCCAGCAAGGCCATGTCCGCTTTAGTGATTATCAATTGGGAGGTTACATTTTCTACTTTCTTGTATAAGTCATCCTCGGCGCGACTAATCGTCACGTCATACGTGCCGGCCGATTTCGGGTTGTCCAAAGGCGCTCCGCCTAGGCTATAGGAGACATCGAAATTCAGGCCGGAATATCCCTCCAGCCTTACGCTGAAACTTCTCGATAGCTTATTATAGACAAGCGTCTGGGGTGCCTTCTCTATCAAGCCTGACAAATCCTTCTTCTCCACGAAATTGGCGGTGACTGTCATCGGGCCCGTCACCGTGAAGCTCTCGCCGGACTTGATCTCGGTAGAGTTCACCATCAAGCTCACGAAGCGATACCCCTCATTGACCGTGACCGTGGCGGTCAATGTTTTTTTGTAGTCCATGCCTGAATTCTCATCGACTTCCACACCTTCAGACTTTAATACGATCGTTCCGGCACCCTCAAGATTCATCGCCTTTTTGACCTCGAATTGCGCAAGTCCAAACGTGACATCCACCTTGACCTCTTCCTTGCCTACCGTGAATGTGCTATCGGCGGGCGAGTAAATCGCGCCCTCCACCTTTACGGAGTTCATCTTATAACCATAATCCGCCTTCGTGATCACTTTCACTTTCACGTCCTCATTCACCGCGTCACCCGGAGTGATAGGCGCCTTCGTCTTCGTGTTTATCAAGGCTACGCTACCGTTTAGAGATGAGCCCACCTTTACCAGATGACCGCTCACGATCCTCTCGAAAGTCACAGCGATATCCGCATCTTGGATCAGCGTATACGAGCCGTTATTCACCAACGCGTCGTTTACCTTTACCGCTTGGACCTTGTAGCCGGCCTTCGGCTCGACCGTGATCGTCAATAAGGTTCCTTGCAACCACTTCTTTCCACTCGTGACACGCTCGCCATTGGCATATACATTCAACGAGCCATTCGACGGGGTATCAAAAGTCACCTCATACTCGATCGGGGCGAACTCGGCGCTTATATTACGGTTCTTGGTCGCCTCCAGCGTACGATTGGCGGAGGTATTCCCATCGCTCCACTTCACGAACACATAGTTCTTATCCGCGATGGCGGTCGCTGTCAACCGGGAATAGCCCGCGTACCGGTCATTGGCCGTACGGCCTTCCAGCTTGACACTTCCGTTACTGCCGGCCGTTACCAACATCGTATAGACAGGTACGACGCCTCTCAACTTGATAAACGTATCTTTCACCGCATACAACGGGCTGCTAGGCTCATATATCAACCCATATTCCGTTGACTCCTCCGCGGAGATGGTGTCGTTCGGGTTCTTCCATGAGAACGTACCGGAAGTAGAGCCTCCCGTCAACACGTAAGCGGACAAGGACTGTCCTTCCTCAATACGACCCGAGATAGTGGGCAATACCAGATTTTCCACCTCTTTCTTGCTCTCCACCACTAACGTAACCGTATCAGAGAGGCTACGGTATGTCAAGTCCTCCGCACGGCTCAAACGGGCCTTATAAGAACCCACAGCCAGCGTGGAAGGCAATGTCGTAACCCAAGCCGTACCGCTCAATTGATATTCGATCTTGATATCCTCCACAGCACTTGTTACCGTGACCGGCTTGATGGAGCCGACCGTCTGGACAAGGTTGTTAGCCACGAACCTCACCGTATCCTTGGAGACGAACGCAAAAGTATAGCTATCGCCACTCGTCAGACTAGGAGTCGTGTACGTGTAAGAGGTATTTCCATTAGCATACGTTCCCTTGATCTTCGAGATATCCACGTCCGAAGAGGCTTGCTTAATAGCCCCTAGCCTATAGTTGGCATTCGATACGATCGAAAAAATGACGGGCTTACCGTAAGCGATCTCACCACCGCTAATGATGTCCTTGTTGTCCATCTTGGCGGTAACCGTGCCCTGTCCACCATCGACAGCGTAAGCCAAGGTATTGGCATTACGGATCGTAAACGTTTTAGAGGAATCCTCTAACGCGGCATACTCCATGGTCTCCGGACTAAATAAGACGATCTTATAAGCTCCGACTATCTGCGGTAACGTGGAAGTCTCCGAACCATCGGCCGCACGATATCGAGCCACTTGTCCCGCTATTTCCGGCGTAAACTTAATAACCGGCAAATTCTTCCCGGCCACGATCTCGTCTTTTGTCGCCGAAGAACCTGTTACACTCACGGAAATCGTTTTCTTCGCGGCGAAACCTACTGACAAGGTCGTAGAGGAGGTTAACGAGGCGGTCGTATAGGTATAAGAGATCGTGTTATCCTTATTTAGCGCGCCTTTTGGCAAGGCTGATACCGCAGTTCCATTCACAACAATCTTATTCAATAGAAATCCGGGGTTAGCGATAATTGTAAATACGGCAGGTTGCCCGTTAATGATCTCGTTACCGCTTGCCATGTCCGTAGAGCCCATCTTGGCGGTAACCGTACCTTGTCCGGCCGTTTCCACGTTATAATTTAATACATTCGCTTTAGATACCGTAAACTTCATGTTCTCATCCTTCAAGGCGGCATATTCCGCGGTCTCGGGACTGGTCGCGACGATCGTGTAAACACCATCCGCCGCAGGAAGTTTATCGGATAAAGCTCCGGAAGCGTTCTTATATTGAACCTTCTGCCCCGCTATCGTATTGGGGGTAAATGTGATAACCGGAAGATTCTTACCAGCCAAAACCTCATCCTTCGTGGCAGATAATGGATTGGCTGTTACAGATACGGTTTTCTTCGCGGCAAATCGCACGTCAATAACCGTAGAAGCGGTCAACGCCGATGTCGTATAATCCGCATAGGAAGTCTCATTCGTAGAAGAATTAAAAGTTCCTTTCGGCAAAGTCACCTCATTATTATCTACGGTAAGTCTGCTCAACACATAACCGGGCTTGGAGGCAATCTTCAATACGGCTGGCTTATTATAAACGATCTCATCACCACTGGCGATAATGGAGCCATCCATAGAAGCGGTTACAGATCCTTGCGCCTCCTCAAACGAGTAAGAAAGCGTATGGGGCGGTTGTACCTTGAATAGAATCTCCTTGTTTATGGCGGCTTGCGTATCAGTCTCCGACTTGGTTACGACAACATAATAAAGTCCAGCCTTTTCGGGTAGTTCATCCGTCAAAGCAGCAGAGCCATCCTCCCTGTATTGTACTTTATACCCCGTAATAACCGGGTCAAAAGTAACCTTGGGCAAATTTACCTTCGCCCTTATCTCATCCAAGGTGGCATACTCAGGAGAGATCGTGACTGTCACCTGCTCTTTCGCCTTGAACACCGCCTTGATTTCCGTACTACCGGTCAAAGCGGTGGAAGTATAGGAATAGGTGGTCGTATTATCATTTTGAAAAGTACCGCTCGGCAACGTGCCAATAGTAGCCGTATTCATCGTTATATCCGACAGGACATATCCGGGCTTCGCCGTGATCGTGAAAACAGGTTTACTATTATATGCCACCTTGGAACCCGTGGCTACCGTACTGGTTATGGTTCCTTGATCCGTATTCGCCGAGCTATAATTCAATGTCACCTTGAACGTCGGAAGATCCGGGGCGGAACGTAAATCTGAATCTTGCGCATGTACCTGTGCCATCGCGATGACAGCAAGGAATATCGCTAATATACTCTTTTTCATGTTTATCTTTGTTTTAATCGTTATTTAACCCTTACTAATTGACCGTTCACGGCATAGATGCCCGAAGAAACCATGATCCGCCGGCCGTCCGTAACCTCGCCACGATAAGCGACCTTGCCATTCATTCCGATGATCACCACGTCCATAGGCTCCGGCGTGTGGATCACGATAGCGCCACGATCGGTAGTCACGTAATAACCATCTACCGGCTCGATCGTCTGGTTACCCGTAACCACGCCATCGCCGATACGTAAAGAGCGAAGCGTACTCAATGTCTTGGCGTCTGTCAAGACAAAGCTTTGGAAAGGCTTGATCTCCGGATTTGCCTCTTGCTCGAAAGAGGTTCCATCCGTTGTCAATATATAAGCAGATTGTTTCAAGGTAATCGTAAATGTATTCGGATTCGAGCACATCAAGAAAGTACCTGTTTCAGTTGGAGCGGCAGGTTCTTCCAAAGTCTTGAATTCAAAAGCTCCTTCAGAAGAGATCGTATAGGTATCGCCATTAGCCGCCCAAAGACCAGCCATGCCAAAAGTACTCTCATCCACCACGAACTCCGGAGTCTTGTTATCCTTCAGCCTAGCGAACCAGATACCATTATCAACATTTTGAGCACTTGGAGCCGAGATCTCCTCCTCCGTAGAGTTCTTGATCACGGCAGAGGCTAATGGCATTCCTAACGCCTTCCACTCAGTACCGGAGAGATCCGGAGAGAAACGAAGAGACTTAGTGGTCACGCTTCCTGTTTGATCCGCAAGATTTGACTTTATTTGCGCACCTTCTCTCATGGTAACGGTATCTAAAGACATTGGAACAGACAACGTCAAAGTCGCGCCATCCAAGACGGTGACCTTTTGATTTGGATGCGGAGTGGCCCAGACCGTATCTTCCGAAATCGTTACCATCTTATAGATTAAGGTACCCAAAGCGACATCCGAATAATATGGGAAATAATCTACAGATCCGTTCGGTGCCCTGCTTTTATCAATCAAGGCAGAAAAATCCGGATTATCACTTCCCCAATAATTATTCGGCGCAACAACCGTTCCCTCTAAATTATTGGGACGAATGGAATATACATATGTCTGGTCGCCCGGGTACATCTTATTATATTGGAATGTTACACCATCCTCAACTTTCACGACACAATTATGGAACTCATTTGATTCAACGACATTCGAGCCGTCATTCTTCGCTACCGAAATATCACTATCCGTAAAAACATTATTCTTGACCATAGCGTTAAGTCGTCCCGCTGAGATCAACAAATTCTTATCATATACATTAAAAGTACTGTTATGAACCAACAAGGTCGCATCTTTAAGAGTACTACCCGGTTCCGAATATAAACCTGTTTGGAGTAGCTTATCCTCAAAAATACAACTATCAATCTCCACCGTACCTCCACCGACAAACAATGCTGTTGGACGATTCGAGCCATCCGTTGAACTCTTGAAAGAAAGATTCATCAAAGTCACCTTATCCGCAGAGATACAAGCTATGGAAGAACCCGTATACTTCTTCGTTCCTTTAATAATCGTTTTTCCATAAACTCCCTTTATCCGGACATCAGCGGTAGTGACATTGAAACCCGCATGTTCTCCCGCCGGAACAGAAATCGTCTCTCCCGCTACCGCATTATCAATCTTATTCTGAATATCTGGCTCTCCATAACAAATAAGACCCGAGGCCGGATCATAAACAGTTCCATTGATCGTCAGCTTGTCGTATTTTTTCGCCTCCTTTTCGCGATGTGAATAGACCCAGTTCTCTCCCTCCTTGCCATTCAATGTAGAATTGTTGATCGTTATCGTATTATCCGCAAATTCCGACTTATCATCCGTTCCACTCCAACCTAGCCGAATAACTCCGGCATGTAAATATCCGTTACTTCCATCCGGGAGATTATTCGTTCCTTCCAAAGAAGACAACGTACAACCTGTAAATGTGATCGTATTTCCATACGAACGTATATCCGTAGCCGTAGCTTGGGTAGCATTTATCAAAGGATCTAATCCATCTACCGCTCGCAACTCGCAATTCGTGAAATCAGCTGTAACTCCGTTGTATTTTTCCTGAAGAATAACAGCTCCATAACTATTGCTTTTCCCATTCAGAAGAGTCCTACTGATGAATGTCGCGTCTTTCGCCGTTATCCGGGTATTCGTATTAGCTAATGTACCATCACTTGGACTCATACTTCCGGCTGATGTCATGATCGCCCCCCATGCGGTAAAGGTTCCTCCCGTAATATCTAAGACTTGCTCTTTATTCCGTAAGCCTATTCCATAATAATTGACATCGATATCCGTATTCGTCAAGCTTAACTCCGCTCCCACTGATTCCATACGGACACCTACGGCAGCGGTTTGAGCGGTAACCGCACCACCATCTAACTTACAATTGGTTAACTTTACGATATTCTTGCCCGTTCCAATCATGCCAATAAGCCCATGCGCAGAGGAATTATCTGTTCCTTTTAAGGTCATGTCGCTTGCGGTCAATGTAACTGAACCGGTGGATGGTGAATTAACGAAAATATGTCCATTTACAATTGTCTGACTTTGCCCAGCTCCTTGAAGCGTGATTGATTTATCCAGAGGCAGCGTCATTGGTAAAGTATATTCTCCTTCCGGGAAAATCACTTTATCCCCCTCCTCTAAAGTCGTATTCGTCAATAATACGTCTAAACTGGATGCCGCATTGTTCAAAGTCCCGTTCTTATGAATCGAGACAATGCAAGGCTTCTCGTTTTCAGCCTTAAACTCAACATATTCAACCCCTAAAACCTCCAAATTTGTTCCTGCATCATCAAAAAATAATGTAGGAGCATATTTGTCATTCTTGGATTGGATTAAAGCCTTAGAGCCATCGGTGGATGTAAACGTCCAAGTACCGGAAGTATTCTTACGGACATCAGCCACACACATATAGGTGATGGGGCTATCTATCGGTGCTTTATTCTCTGAAACGATAGAACTTTTAGAGTCCATCGTCATAGTCAAATTTTGACAATTATCCAAAACGACAGTTCCAAATCCATCACTTGGCCCATTTTGGTAAGAACGTCCATACAAATGAGTATTAGAGATCGCTACATTATGCGGGTAGGCTTCATTTACTAAATCACCTCTTAGAAAAAGTGCGGCCCAAGCAGTTACACTGGAATTGTCGATAGTTATATTTACGGCATTTGTGTACCCCGCTTGGTTGATGGCGAATATTGCATAATAATTCACATCCACTACAGAATTCCTTATATTATAGGTTACCGGATTAGTATTATCAGTTCCTCCCACCCATGAGCAAATGCCGATCACGTAAGGATATAAACTTTTAGCCGAAGGCCCCTCCATCTTACTTCCTATAAAATTGAGTGTATGGCCTCCACCATCACGAAACGCAAGTCCTCTTTCAAAACCATCAGACATATACATACGGGAGTTAATAAAGTTTACGGTGTTCTCATTTACTGTTAATTGAGATACTATACCGAAACAAGCCCCGGAACCACTATCACCCGTTCCCCGACCCTCTATCGTTATCTTACTCTCACTGAAAGACACTGTCGTTTTAGAGGATTTAATATCGACAACTCCTCGTCCAGTCGATGTTTTTGCTGTTAGATGTACCTTTTGGAAAGACACATTCCCTCCGTTTGTTAGCCCAATATCTACCGGAGACTTAATTGTAACTGTTGAGGTATCACCTTCACCAATGATAGCCAATGATGATTTGGTGATAAAATAAGGAGCTGCATTAGCCGAGTATACCCCTTCAGGTAACAATATGATCACACTATCTAATGAAGATAATGCCGCATCAGACAATGCTGTTTCCAAGTTTGTCTTGTAAATGGGTGAACCAGCTGATGATCCATCACCATCTGTTCCTACAGCCACTTTGTAGTATGTAGGGATCATTTGTCCCCACCCCACACTTGCACCCACCATAAAGACGGCGAACAAAAAAAGTAGTCTTCTTTTCATACGATTAATTTTTATAAGTTAGTAATATTCAATTATTTAAAACATTTACCCTATATTCATAAACTCTGTAGTTTCCTGCATATCAGTCTTCTCATAATCATCATTTACAAGCAGTTATGCGAAATCATCGGTTATAAAACGACTAGTCTAAACGATCGTTTTATTCTGGCGTTTTATTGAATTCAACGCATAAGCGTCCATATTTACGTTTATGCGTTGATAATCAAATTTTAAAAGTTTCTCTGGATTTTGTTTTATTCAAAAATATAGCCTATCTTTAACGCCTAGAATAAACGATCGTTTAGACTAGGCGTTTTTATCTATTACAGAATACTTATAGATCAAATATTTTTACGTAAACAAAATTTTCTACCATAAAAACTTTATATCATCACAAGCTATAAGATTCTCTTCTTAAAGCATGTGGAATAGCATAACTAACCAAATATCAGACTGCAACTATACATAATTGAGATAAAAGGAATTCTACAATATTGATTTTATGAAAACATCTACAATATCTACCACTACGCCATGTATGCTTTATAAATCAAAGCATTACATATAGGTTGTAGATAGCCTGACATCTACAATTATCATTCAACATCTACCACTTATACTTGACATTGATACTTTTTCTTTGCATTGGATAAGAAAACGTGTTATTTTTGAAAGACATTTCCCTTAGGGGAACAAAGAGTTTCTCCTAGAGAAAACTAAAGTTTCGTAAGCACAAAACAAAAGTTTTCCGCTATGAAAACTTTTGTTTTATGCCTAAAAAAACTATAAATACCTATTATTCAATACATTAAATAAGTACACAAGGTATACAAATAACCAAGCAGGCAACCTGTTGGCATACCCTCGCAGAACGAGTAATGTGGTTAGCGAATAGTGAACGGCTGCATTTAGTGGTTGAAAAGCAGTAAATAGTGGTAGATGCAAGCTGATAGTGGTAGATGTTTATTATCTACCACCATTCAACAAATTTCTTATAATTAGATACTTATATAGATAATGGCAGATATGGTAGATGATTTAGTTTTTTCATTTCATACTCAAGGTACTGCTTCGGAGAATGGGACAAGCCATAGAATACTTGCTAACTATACCTCTGCGGGAAATCGACTTGAACAGCGAGCTTAAAACAAAATCCCAGATATTAACGAAGATTCCTATATTCGTCAATGTAAGTACCCCAATTGGGTTGTGAAAGGCAGAAAAGCTGCCTACTTCCCGTCTGTTTACTATAAGATTTATGGAAAAGAACTTAAAATGTATGTGGCACAATGATTTTTACGCTGCCTTTTCGATAATTAATTGTAAATTCGCATTTGAAAAATCTTCAAAAATTCAAAGGTCATATGACTAACGAGTATTCTTTAGATAGTACGACTCTTAAGCAGCGCATAATAGCAATGCCAGAAGATCGTATTTTGTTTCGCTCCGACTACCCTGAATATCACACAGAATTCGTGGGTAGCATTTTGTCCGAGTTAACGGCAGAAGGAATCCTCGTAAAAATTGCTCAAGGAATATATGCAAAGCCAAGAAAGAGCCGTTTCGGAGTGGTACTACCTTCTGTTGATAAGATTGTGCAGGCTATCGCAACTCGTGATAATGCAGAGGTATTACCATCTGGTATGACTGCTTTGAACGTATTAGGACTGTCAACTCAAGTACCGATGAACTATACGTATTTGACTACTGGTAGTGAAAGAACAATCAAATTGTCAAATCGGAATGTGATATTGAAACGTGGAGTTCCTAAAAATTTTTGCTATTCCACTCGTCTTATTTCGTTACTTGTGCAGGCTTTAAGGACATTGAAGAAAGAAAATGTCAGACAGGGGGAATTACAGACAATACGACAGTTGATATCAAAAGAACCAGACAAGGCCGCCTTAATGGGGGATGTTGATATGATGCCTGCATGGATGAAAAGAATTGTTAAACCGATGCTTAATGTTTAAAGAGAAAGGATTTATGGGAAAACTATGGCTTAATAACGAATTGATCGATCGCTTGGCTATGTTGCAACAGACAGAGATAGAACATCTTGGTATCAATCAAGTGGCAATAGAAAAAGATTGGTGGGTAACTGCCACTTTAAAAGCATTATTTCAAACAGATTATCATGAATCGTTGATATTTAAGGGAGGCACATCCCTTTCTAAAGGATTCAATATTATTGAGCGCTTTTCTGAGGATATTGACTTGGCTATAAGCCATTCATTCTTTGGTATAGAAAAGACAAGTAAAAATCAACGTGAGAAATTGCGTAAAATAGCTCGTGCATATATACATAACACGCTTTCTTTTCAATTAGATGCCAAATTGAAGGGAATGGGTATTACAGGCTATAGCATAGAAAATGTGACAAAAGTACAGGACAAGAATGGAGAATGGCGTCCGATAGATTCAGATAAGGATCCTACGGTCATTCTTTTACATTACCATTCTATTGTTGAAGATATAATAACCTACATTCCTCCACGTGTAAAGATTGAAATTAGCGTTCTATCTATGGATGAACCAACAGAGTTGCGAGACATTCATTCTTTGATAGAAGAAAGCTTTGAAGGTGAAGATTCCGATTCAAACTGCAAGGTAAAGACAGTTGTACCTACTCGCACTTTCTTGGAGAAGTTGTTTTTACTTGCAGAGGAGTTTCAAAAGGAGAAGCCACGAAGTGTACGTATGTCACGACATTTGTACGATTTAGAAAAACTTATGGATACTAAATATGGACGTGAGGCTTTGTCTGACATTTCCTTATATAATACCATAGTGGAGCATCGTAAGGCATACTACGCCCTGAAATATGTCAATTATGACCACCACAATCCTAAGACGATTAATTTCATGATTCCAGAGTCGGAAATGGAAGTATGGAAAACAGATTATACAGACATGCGACGTTTCTTCATCTATGGAGAATCTCTGGAGTTTGATACACTGATGCAAAGAATGAAAGAATTACAAGAACAAGTTAGAAGCATGAGATAGCTCATGCTTATGTCAACAACCTAATTCTCGTCTATCAATCATTTAAAGAACAATATATATGCTCTATCATTATACATCTTTTGACGCATTAAAAAATATCCTTCGATATGCTAAATCCCAGGAGCAAATGTGCTTCTGGGCTACAAGGTATGACTGTTTTGCAGATACCGATGAATTTAAGTTGGGGGTTGAGACCATAAGGAGGTTGTTGCCAGAGATGGAAAAGGAACTGCAGCCAGATCGGCAGATTGCGCCTCTGTTTGATTGGAACGAGATTAAAGATAATAAGAATCTCCCTTATCCCTATATTGTGTCATTCACTTCACGAACAGACAATGACTACATGTGGAAAAAGTATGCAAAAACGGATGGGGTGGTTATGGCAATTGACGATACACAATATGTGCCGGTTCCTGATGCTCCCATGATTAGGCTTGTATCATGTATTTATACTGATGATAAGTCTGACGATAAGTTGGTCGATATGCTGCACAAGGAATATACCAACATAGGATATGGCCTTCTTGGAGGTCCGCAAAAGAATATGGCTTTCAGATTACTCAAGGGCTATCCTCAGTTTTTCGTCAAACTGATAGCCATGGGTTTGCTCTCTCTCGCTGCTCCTCGCATCAAAGGGGCGAAGGATTATTGGATGGAAGAAGAAACTCGTGCTATCATCCCAATACCTGTTTCCGATTATCAATCTCTTATCAAAGGGTATGGCGATGAAATGATAAAGTTGGGACTGTCTCCAGCTGAGATATCTAAAATCGTCGCTAATGAATATGTTCGCCAACGAGATGATGGCTCAACGGTGTATTATCGAGAGATGCATCTGACTGTTGATCTCCTCAAAGGAGTGTATGTACGAAATACTGAAACAAAGAAAAAAATAGAAATATTCTTAAGAAATATGGGATTGACAGTTCCAGTAAGGCAAGTATAAACTTTATTATCATTTTTTCTATTCTAAAAAACATGACAGATAGCATAAAATATGGAGACTTGGTGATGAACCAAGGAACTTCAAATCACTTTCAAAGTAGTACTGACTTTGAGAAGAATCTAAATTTGCTGAAAGATAAAATCTGGGAATTCTTTAACTTGAAGAATGTTAATTTTCTATTTGGCTCCGGTACCAGCAATGGGGCTATCCCTACCATTGCCAAGCTATATACCTCGTTGGAATTTACCCATGAGGAAGAAAAAACAGAATCCGAGTTCAATATTATTGCTACAAAATGCTAAGATAATCTCGAATAAGGAATGAAAAGAACACATATGAAAATCCTGCTAAGTTTACTATGCTGTGTCGGTGTATTCACCCTATCAGCACAAAGTCGTTATTTCAAAGAAAGCGCTTCATGGCTTCAAAAGAGTGAGGCCTGCAAGCCAGTGTTAACCTATACGGAACATAAGCCGGTCAAACGGGTCACTTCCATCAAAGACGCGTCAGCCTACCAAGGTTGGCGCATGCGGGACGAAGGAAGCACGGATCTGTTATTCAATGAGTCCCTGAAGAAACATCCATCGGTTATAGTTGACTTCGGTGAGCATCTGACGGGTTATTTGGATTTCTCGCTCAAGCTCCTTAGCCAACAGGTTTCGGACGCTCCGGTACGTATCAAATTCACGTTCGCCGAAGTTCCCTCGGAATTGAACACGCCTTTCGATCCTTATCCGGGCGGTTTGTCAAGGGCTTGGCTACAAGATGAGGTGATGACGTTAATGACCGTACCCATCGAGGCCTCCATCCCCAGAAGGGTGTCTTTTCGGTATCTCAAGATAGAGTTGCTAGGCGCTTCCAGTTTCGATTTCGCCTTCGACAAGCTAACGTTCCGTGCGCAGACATCGGCTAAGACGGCTCCATTGCCACTGGCTTCCACGACCGATCCCTTGATCCGTAAAATCAATGAGGTAGGATTGCTTACATTAAAAGAATGTATGCAGACCGTCTATGAGGATGGCCCGAAACGGGATCGCCGGTTATGGATCGGAGACTTGTATCTGGAGGCGCTAGCGAACGCATGGTCGTATAAAAACCACGACTTGACGAAACGTTGTCTCTATTTATTAGCGGCTCTAGCCAATGATGAAGGACTGCTGCACGCCACCGTATTGGAGACACCGACCCCTCATCCGCAAAACGGTACGCATTGCTTGGACTATTCCCTGCTGTATAACGTAGCGTTGCTGGAATACCTGAAAGAGACCGGAGACAAGGAGGTCGCCTTGGACTTATGGCCGGTAGTGGTCCGCCAAATAGAGATGGCCTTGCGTCAATACTCGGACGATTGGATCTACGATATGCAAAAGAAGCCGATTTATTGGTTGGTATTCGACTGGAAAGATAATTATGATCGCCAAGCATCCATGCAGGGACTTACGGCATTCTCATTAGAGAAAAGCTATGAGCTAGCTAAAATGCTGGGAAAAGAGAAGGAGGCTAGAGATTGGCCTCGTATCGCCGGCCAGATAAAGAAAGCCGCCCGGAAAACATTCTATGACCAAAAGAACGGGGTGATCGTAAGCGGCCCTAACCGTCAGGTGTCTTACCTATCACAAGTGTGGATGGTCCTATCGGAGACGCTTACCGCCAAGGAAGGAGCAAAAGCGATGGCCACCGTCCTATCGATGCCCGACGCATGCTATCCGGGATGTCCGTACGCTTATCATTATGTAATGGAAGCCTTGTTGAAATGTGGAATGCGGCAAGAGGCCCGTTCACTCTTAACCAGTTATTGGGGCGGCATGGTGAATAAAGGAGCCGATACATTCTGGGAGGTATATGATCCGAACAATGACGAATTATCACCTTACGGATTTTTCCCGATCAATAGTTATTGCCACGCATGGAGTTGCACGCCGGTTTATTTCATCAACAAATACCCGGAGATATTCCAAAGATAGAAGATAATAAGAGAAACGCCAATATCGCTCGAAATGGAACGTATTGGCGTTTTCTTTTTCTTATTCCTCCACAGGTTCCCCGAACAGGGTAGCCGAGGAAGCCTTATGGATCTTGACTTTTATGAATTGACCTACATGATAGTTCTTCTTATCAAAGATGACCACCTTGTTTTGGCTGGTTCGTCCGAACAACTGCTCACGGGAACGTTTCGAGAATCCTTCTATCAGAACCTCGAAAGTCTTGCCTATATCCCGCAAGTTACTTTCCTCGGACAACTTATTTTGCAAATCGATCATACCTTGCAAACGGCGTACCTTCTCTTCTTCCGGTACATTATCCTCCAAATGGCTAGCGGCATATGTACCCGGACGTTCGGAATATTTAAATAAGAAAGCACTATCATATCCCACTTCACGCATCAAGGATAAAGTCTCTTGATAATCCTCCTCGGTCTCGGAATGGAAACCGCAGAATAAATCAGTCGAGATAGCGCAATCCGGTACGATACGACGGATCGCCGCTATACGGTCCAGATACCATTCACGAGTATATTTACGATTCATGACCTTCAAGATGCGACTGCTGCCGGATTGGGCAGGCAGATGGATAAACTTACAGATATTGTCGTTTGCGGCAATCACACGTAAGGTATCATCGCTCATGTCCTTCGGATGGGAGGTCGTAAAACGAATTCGCATATCGGGAACCTCTTTCGCCACACGATCCAACAAGATCGGGAAGGTTATGGTCTCACCTTCTTTCTCGAAAGAATAGGAGTTTACATTTTGTCCCAACAACGTAACTTCCTTAAAGCCTTTCTCATGCATATCCCGTATCTCATTCAAGATACTCTCGATGTCCCGGCTACGCTCGCGTCCTCTTGTATAAGGTACGATGCAATACGTACAGAAATTATTACAACCGCGCATAATAGACACGAAACCGGAGATATGTACGCCCGGTAACTTCAAAGGAATAACATCCTTATAGGTCTCTTGGGTAGAAAGCTCCACGTTGATCGCTTTCTCTCCGTGCTCTACCGCTCCCACCAAGTTCGGCAAGTCCAGATAAGAATCCGGTCCTACCACCAAGTCGGCATGATGCACATGGATCAGGTCTTCCTTCACTCGTTCGGCCATACATCCCAATACACCGACAATTAATGACTTCTTTTTCCGTTTTAAAGACTGGAAATACTGTAGCCGCCCATAGATTTTCTGTTCGGCGTTGTCGCGTACGGAGCAAGTATTCACGAAGATGGCATCCGCCTCCTCGATATTCTCCGTCATACTATAGCCATCCATCTTCATGATAGAAGCTACAACTTCGCTGTCCGCCACATTCATCTGACAGCCGTAGGTCTCGATAAACAACTTTCGTTCATCGCTTTGGGTAGCGGATTTTAAGTCCACACCGTTTTCTTGATTTACCATACTATATGTTAATAGAATTTAAATAAGCAAGATTCTTAAAAATAATTACGCAAACGCTTGCATAGTTCGAATCCCACCGTTATATTTGCATTCGAAAAACGTAAATTTTTTCATAGTTAAGGTTTTGGTTAAATCGAATAAGGGTGGCTGTGAAGTTACCCTTATTTACTTTTATACCTATCTGATGTTTTATATACTCCCATCTTTTCACTTCTCAATTATTCTTCTTACATTTGGAGGTGCAAAAATAATCAAAGTTTATGGATAACGTAGGAGATTGGTTATATATTGTTTTCCTGATTATCGCCGCCGTCAGTGGCTTATTCAGTTCGAAAGACAAAAAGAAGAAGAGTCGCCCCGATATATTGGGGCAACCCGACAGGGAAATTGTGCCTAATGACCAGCCTACAGAAGGAAAAGGCTTCTGGGAGATATTGGAGGATATGCAAAAGGAAACGCAAAAACCTAAGCCCGCTCCCCGACAAAAGCAGGTAAAGTCAAAGGTTGAGAAACCGCAAGTCGTAACCTCATCGCCTGCCTCATCTCCATTCCTTTCCGCCGAGAAGAATATCCCGAATCATATCGCGACCCAGCCATCCGTAAGGATGAGTGCTATCGAGGAAGAACCGGGGCTTATGCCAGAAGATACCTTCAGAGACATCGAGGAATTGAAGAAAGCGATCATTTGTGCGGAGATTCTAAACCGGAAGTATTAATTTACGCCACACTTATATTCGATTCAGCGTAATTTTATGTAAGTTTGCGCCCGAAATATTGAACAGTAAGTATTTACCTAAAAACATAAAAACTAATTATCATGGCATTAAAATTTATTACAGCTGAAGAAGCCGCATCTTATGTGCATCATAATGACAATGTAGGTTTCAGTGGTTTTACACCCGCAGGATGCCCGAAAGTCGTTCCCGGAGCTATCGCCCGGAAGGCAGCGGAAGAACACGCTAAAGGTAACCCTTTTCAAATCGGTATGTTTACCGGCGCTTCTACTGGTGATAAGCTAGACGGAGAGTTGGCTCGCGCTAACGCCATCAAATTCCGTACACCGTACCAATCTAACAAAGACTTACGTGCCGCATTAAACGCTCATCAGGCACAATATTTCGATTTGCACTTGTCTGAATTGGCACAAAGCTTGCGTTACGGATTCTTGGGTAAGATTGATGTCGCAATCGTAGAGGCTGCCGATGTTACTGAGGATGGTGAGATCGTTCCGACTTCAGGTGTTGGTATCTTACCTACTATCTGTCGTATGGCAGACCGTATCATCGTTGAGTTGAACTGCCGTCACCCGAAAGAAATCCGCGGTATGCATGATATTTACGAGCCGGCTGATCCTCCTTTACGCCGTGAGATCCCTATCTACACTCCTTCTGACAGGATCGGTAACGATTGTGTAAAAGTAGACCCGGCTAAGATCGTTGGTGTGGTAAGAACCGATGAGCCGAATGAAGGTGGAAAATTCTCTCCGCTGGATGATGTTACGATGGCGATCGGTAAAAACGTTGCGGACTTCTTGGTTAGCGAGATCAAGGCCGGCCGTCTTCCGAAAGAATTCGTTCCATTGCAGAGTGGTGTAGGTAACGTGGCTAACGCAGTCTTGGGCTGCATGGGAGCTAATGAGTCTATCCCCGCATTCAATGTATATACTGAGGTTATTCAAGATGCGGTTATCGAATTGATGAAACAAGGTCGCGTTAAATTCGCCAGCGGTTGCTCTTTGTCCGTAAGTAATGAGGTAATCCGTGAGATCTACGCAAATCTCGATTTCTTCAAGGATAAGATATTGCTTCGTCCGCAAGAGATCTCTAACAATCCGGAGGTTGCCCGCCGTTTAGGCTTGATTGCTATCAATACGGCTTTGGAGGCTGATATCTTCGGTAATATTAACTCTACGCACGTATCCGGTACTCGTATGATGAATGGTATCGGTGGTTCCGGCGACTTTACCCGTTCGGCTATGTTATCGATCTTCACGACTCCGTCTACAGCGAAGGAGGGTAAGATCAGCGCGTTCGTACCGATGGTATCTCACTTGGATCATAGCGAGCACTCCGTGAAGATCATTATCACGGAATATGGTGTAGCGGACTTACGCGGTAAATCTCCGATCCAACGCGCTCGTTGCATCATCGACAATTGTGTTCATCCGGATTACAAACCGTTATTGGAAGAATACCTCGCTATGGGTATCAAGGGACATACGCCTCAAAACCTGAAATGCTGTTTCGCTTTCCATGAGGAACTAGCGGCCAGCGGCGATATGCACAATGTGGATTGGAGCAAGTATAATAAGTAATACAAACATATTACAGGCATAATTCATAGGGCATGGGTTCAACCGAACTCATGCCCTATTCTCATAGCAGACAATGCGTAATACATTTGTAATAATTTTGAAACAATTCTTTCAAGCGGGTTTAATCTCTCCTTAATATAGAGGCTCTTTCTTTGCAGCAGAATAAATAGGCAAAGATTGTGAGAAAGTTTATAGAAAAATTAGTGGAAGGAGGATTCTTGATCAGTGGAAGCGTCAGTAGCTTTACGATCTTGTTGATCATTGTCTTCTTATTTAAAGAGGCCGCAGGTCTTTTTAACAGCCCGGAGGTAGAGGAAGGATATATATTGGCTGTGAATCAGGAAAATCCAGTCGAACATTTGTCTCCCGAGCAAATCATGGATGTCTTCGATGCCAATATCACCAATTGGGAAGATTTAAACGGAGAAAATCAAGATATACTTGTCTTCCGTTTCTCGGACCTAACCAACTATTATACGGAAGAAGAGCTAGGTGAAGAATTTCAATATGTTCCCGAGAAAATCAATGAACTTATCCATAAAGAGCCGGGGATTATCGCATTCTTTCCGGAACAATACAAGTCGGAGAACTTTACGGGAAAAATCATATCGGGAGCCACGATCAAACCTTCGGAGTTCTTTGGAGGGACGAAATGGTATCCTACCTCCGCTCCCGCTCCGATCTTTGGCTTGATCCCTCTATTACTAGGCACACTTTTAGTAAGTATAGGCGCGATCGCCTTATCCCTCCCCTTCGGAGTAGCGGTAGCGATCTATATGGCAGAGATTGCCAATACAAAAACCCGTAATTTGCTAAAGCCTATTATCGAGTTATTGGCAGGTATTCCCTCAGTCGTTTATGGTTTCTTCGGATTGGTGGTGATCGTTCCCCTTATCCAAAAGACCTTAGACCTTCCGGTAGGCGAGACCGCTTTCGCCGGAAGCGTGGTTTTAGCGATCATGGCGTTGCCGACCATCATCACGGTAGCGGAAGATGCCATGCGAACTACCCCACGAGCCATGAAAGAGGCCAGCTTGGCATTGGGAGCCACGCAATGGCAAACCATCTACAAAGTAATAATCCCCTACTCCATATCCGGTATCACGTCCGCTGTCGTATTAGGTATAGGACGTGCGATCGGTGAGACGATGGCCGTATTGATGGTAACCGGAAACGCCGCCGTTATCCCTACCTCGTTCTTCGAACCGGTACGGACAATTCCTGCCACGATAGCAGCGGAATTAGGTGAGGCTCCCGCAGGTGGAGCGCATTACCAAGCCTTGTTTATGCTGGGAGCCGTGTTGTTCCTCATCACCTTGGGGTTGAGCATCGCCGTAGAATATATTTCATCCAAACGTAAAATTTAATTAAAGATATGGCACCTATTCAACATTTAGGGAATATAGACAAGAGGAAACGGACCTCTCAACAGGTTGCTTTCGGTTTCTTTTCTTTCCTGAGTTATTTGGTCGTAGTGATCTTATTCGTAATACTGGGATTCATTATCTTAAAGGGAGCGAGCGTGATCAGTTGGGATTTCCTGACACAAGCACCCCAAGAGGGCATGACCTCCGGGGGGATTTTTCCGGCTATCGTAGGTACACTCTATTTAGTGATCGGAAGTAGCTTGATTAGTTTTCCCATCGGCATCATGAGTGGTATCTATATGAACGAGTACGCCACAAACGGGAAACTCATCCGTTTCATCCGTATCATGACGAATAACCTAAGCGGTGTCCCATCCGTTGTTTTCGGGTTATTTGGTATGTCTCTATTCGTAAGTACCTTGGGATGGGGAGACTCTATTATAGCGGGTTCGTTTACCTTGGCGCTGATGTCCTTGCCACTTATCATCCGCACGACGGAAGAGGCTTTGAAAAGTATCGATGATTCTTTCCGTCACGGTAGCCTAGCGTTAGGGGCTACGAAGTTGCAGACCATCCGCAGGGTCGTGCTACCGATGGCGTTCCCCAATATTATTACGGGATTGATTCTTTCGATCGGGCGTGTGTCCGGAGAGACCGCTCCTATCCTTTTTACGGTGGCCGCTTATTTCTTGCCGCAATTGCCGAAAAGTATTTTCGACCAATGTATGGCATTACCTTACCACTTATATGTTATCTCTACAAGCGGTACAGATATCGAGGCTTCCCGGGGGATGGCTTATGGCACGGCGCTCGTGCTGATCGTCATCGTATTATTAGTAAACCTTTTAGCGAACGCTTTACGTAGTTATTTCGCCAAGAAGGTAAAAATGAATTAAAAAAATAAGACAATTATGATAAAGATTGATGCTAAAAACGTAGACTTTTATTATGGGGATTTCCATGCATTGAAGAACATTTCCATGGAGATAGAGCCGAATACGTCCACCGCTTTCATAGGACCGTCCGGTTGCGGAAAGTCTACTTTCCTCCGCCTGTTCAACCGCATGAATGATTTGATTCCGGACACTCGCATGGAAGGTCAGATCCTGATTGATGGAAGGGATATTTATACGAAAAGCGAGAGAGTGGATCGCTTACGTAAAAACGTGGGGATGGTTTTCCAGAAACCGAATCCTTTTCCTAAGACGATTTATGAGAATGTCGCTTATGGCCTGCGGGTAAACGGTGTCAACGATGAGAATTATATTGAGGAGACGGTGGTCAAGACTTTAAAGCAGGTCGTCCTTTGGGACGAGGTAAAGGATAAACTGAAAGAATCGGCATTCGCTCTTTCCGGCGGACAGCAACAACGTTTATGTATCGCCCGTGCCTTGGCGATCTCGCCCTCCATCCTATTAATGGATGAGCCGACTTCCGCATTGGACCCGATTTCAACCAGCAAGATCGAGGATTTGATACATGAGCTGAAAAATGATTATACGATCGTAATCGTTACCCATAATATGCAACAAGCGGCTCGTGTTAGCGACAAGACCGGATATTTCTATTTAGGGGAATTGATTGAATATGATAATACCCGGAAGATTTTCACCAATCCGGAGAAAGAGTCTACACAGAATTACATTACCGGACGGTTTGGGTAATTGAAAATTAAAAATTGAAAATTAGAAGAGTATGAAGGTTATAGAGCAGGAGATTCATTCTTTAAAAAATAGTATCAGCGAGATGTGGGCATTGGTTCACCAGCAATTATACAACGCAGGGGAGGCTATGCTTACCGGAGATAAGGAACTCGCTTATAAGGTAATCAGCCGGGAACGCCGGGTAAACGCTTTCGAGCTAAAGATCGACAGTGATTGCGAGGATATCATCGCTTTATATGCGCCGGTAGCGATCGACCTACGTTTCGTATTGGCGATGTATAAGATTAATACAAACCTAGAGCGTCTGGGAGATTTCGCCGAAAGCATCGCCCGTTTCGCCGGAAACCTTCCCGAGGGGGAACCGATTGACCCGCAACTGGTCAAGGAAACCCGGGTAGAAGAAATGCTGTCGGAGTTATTAAGCATGATCTCACTCACCAAAGAGGCTTTTGAGAAAGAAAGCTCAGAGATCGCTTCCCGTATCTTCTTGAAGGATAATTTGATCGATGAGATCAATCATAATTCTACCGCTATTATCGCCAAATATATAGAGGAGCATAAAGGTAGTGCGTTGGCAGGGTTATATATGGCCGGTGTTATCCGGAAAATGGAACGTTTCGGAGATCATTGTACGAATATAGCGGAAGAGCTCATTTTCTATCTGGACGCTAAAGTCATGAAGCATATGGGCAAAACCGAGCAATAATTCGTATCTTCGCGGCCACTTTAACAATCAACATCAGTAAATGAAACGACTCACAGTGGCTTGGCTGTCGGCCTTCTTATTGAGCGGTTCCGCGTTAACGTCTTACGCTCAGACAAATTCTCCTATCCCGGAGCGGGATTCTTCTTCGGTATCTCTTTTTGAATACGCGACTAAGATTCCGAAACGCAACAAGGTTTTCAATCTGGACTTGGAGATGCACGCAGGATTCAACGCAGACTTTTTCTCGGGGAAGCTGGATGAAGCCGCCTTTCGTTTCAGGGATGTCAAAATTGATGTTACCGGAGAGGTGAACGATCGGTTATTCTATTGGTATCGCCAAACGCTGAATGGCGGTTATGAGGGACAAGCCTTGGAGAATTTGAATGAGTCGATCGAATATGCGTATATCGGCTATAAACTGAATGAGCGTTTTACCTTAACCGCCGGAAAACAAGATGTGTTCTACGGTGGTTTTGAGTACGACGAGAATCCTTTGCTTATTTATGAGTATAGCGATATGAATGAATACTCCCTTTGCTACCTTACGGGAATCGGGCTGGGGTATCAGCCGAATGAGTCGCAAGAGATCCGCTTACAGGTGACGAACAGTCGTATGGGATCGATGGAAGATGAGTATGGACGTCTGCCGGAAGGATTTAAGAAACCGAGAGTTCCCTTGTTTTACACATTGAACTGGAACGGTAACTTTCTGGATGAGTTGATTCATTTACGGTACTCCGTATCCGCTGCGGAACAAGCCCAAGGGAAATATATGTATAGCGTCTTTACCGGTCAAAGTATAGAGGCCGGACCGGTCTATGCTTATTTCGATGTCATGTATTCACGAGGAAAATTAGACCCATTAGGATTATTGACCGAATTGACCCAGCCCGAAGTCTCCGGAGAGGAGGAACCGGAACCACCGGTTCGTATGCAAAACATCGATTATCTTTCGCTGGTGGGGGAAATACAGTATCGTTTCCATCCCAAATGGCAACTATTCGCGAAAGGAATGTATGAAAGCGCATCGATCTATAAAGCCTACGATGCTTACGAGAAAGGTAAATACCGTACGGCATGGGGGTATCAAGGAGGGCTTGAGTTCTATCCGATGGCCGATGATAATCTACATATCTTCTTGACCGCCATAGGTAAAAAATATAACCTATCCGAACGAGCGAAGGCGCTCGATGCCTCTCTGGACGACACCGCACGCCTTTCGATCGGTTTCATTTATAGATTACCACTATATTGAATAATGTGCCAATGTGGGTAATGTGCCAATATGCCAATTAAATGGATATATTCGCAGGGCACATTGGCATATTGGCATATTATTCACATTATTAATATCAATTCGTCTCCTTGTTGCAAATCCACCGTTAGCATTCCATCGATTACGGGTAAAGATACTGGTTTCTGATTTTTCTTGAGACTTAGGTTCGCTGAATTTGCCGGAAGCTTGATCCGGAAAATACCCGGAACGATCGCTTTCAATCGAGCTTCCGTCAGCAGACCTTCCGTCCATTTAGCCGACACCTCTCCGCCATTCCGGACTTTCAAACCGCTAAAGCTTCCGTTTTTCCAAGCGGAAGGCAAAGCCGGCAAAAACTCGATCAATCCGGTTTGACTCTGTATCAGCATCTCCGCGATACCCGCCGTGCCTCCAAAATTACCATCGATTTGGAAAGGAGGATGGGCACAAAACAAATTAGGATAAGAACCTCCTCCCTTCACCTCCTTCGTATGCTCATCTACACAGGGACGTAACAAATCACCCAGCAATTTATAAGCATGATCGCCATCCTGTAAACGGGCCCAGAAATTAATCTTCCAAGCCATAGACCAGCCCGTGCTTTGATCGCCACGGACCTCCAAGGATTTACGAGCCGCCTCTGCCAACTCCGGCGTATGCTCTATCGATATCTCATTCCCGGGATAAAGCCCATATAAATGAGAGACATGACGATGGGTAGGCTCTACCTCTTCATACGGCTCAAGCCATTCCATAATACGGCCGTCTTCACCGATCGTCGTAGGCATCAAACGATCTCGTTTCGCCGCCAACTCAGCAGCGAACGCGCTATCCACACCTAAAATCCCAGCGGCCTCAATGGTATTCGTAAATAATTCCCGCAAGATCTGATTATCCATCGTCGATCCGGCACAAATACTCACGACACTTCCGTTTGGCATTTTATAAGCGTTCTCCGGAGAGGTAGTAGGTGCCGTCACCAGATATTTAGTCCGGGGATCTTGCACCAGCATATCCACAAAGAATTGGGCAGCCCCTTTCATCGTCGGATAAACATCCCTTAAATACGCCTTATCTAATGTATACTGATAATGCGTGTACAAATGCTCGCATAGCCATGCGGCGGATGTATTCGTGGCTCCCCACGACGGATGTTCGCCCGGGGCGGTAAACTCCCAGACATTACCTAAAATATGCGTGACCCATCCTCGTGCGTTATAAAAAGCTTTGGCCGTACGTTCACCGCTAGGGACTTGCTGTTTCGTCCATTCGATCAGCGGAAGGTGCAACTCGGAGAGGTTCGTGACCTCCGCTGGCCAATGATTCATCTGTAAATTAATATTTAGGTGATAATCCCCGTTCCAAGGCGTATGAATCGTATTACACCACAAGCCCTGCAAATTCGGGGGCAGTAATCCCTGCCGGGTCGAGGAAATCAATAAATATCGACCGAACTGGAAATATAAAGCCGCCAATCCCGGATCGTTCTTATCTTGAGCGAAAGCGGCCAAACGCTCATGGATCGGAAGATGAT
>NZ_FR885283.1:59599-83498 GCF_000436315.1 Parabacteroides sp. CAG:2
ACGCTCACGTATCGGAAGATGATCCCTTTCGCCTTTTCCCAAATCCAAAGAGACCCGATCAAACAGGGAGCGATAAGCGAGTGTATGTTCCCGGCGCAAGGTGGAGAAATCCTTAGATTCCGCTTGCGATAAGTATTTTTCCAAGGATTGTCCGATGCCGTCTTTATCGAAATAATCCGTACCTAAACTTACCAAGATAATCGCTTCCGAGGCACTTCGCACCGATAAACTACTATCCGTTGCGGTCAAATCTCCCCCCTTCGGCAAGACGATACGGACACGAGAGGCGAAACGCATCCCTTTCATCTCCAACGTATCCACCCCGTCCGGCAATTGTCCCCGCATCAGCAAGTCCTTTCCGTCCAAAGAGATCGTCGCATGTTCCGGACGATTCATACCCAATGAGAAATTCAAAGCCCGATCCGCATCCGCTACCAAATGAATCACTCCCAGATCCCCGGAAAAAGAGGTAAACATTTCCCGTTGATAATTCACATTCCCCCTTTTAAAAGAGACGGAAGCGATAGCCTCGCTTAGGTTCAACCGCCTGCGATACTCAGCGATAGAATCCGATTCATTCGGATACGTATATTTCAGCACTAGATTTCCGAATAATTGGTAACTCCCATACGGAGCGTTCGCACCGTCACCCAGATTACTTCCGGTCCCTTTGCAGACGAAAGTTTTATACATCAAATCCTGTGCCTCGTCATTCCGTCCCTCAAATAAAAGGCGACGAATATTCGCCAAAGAGTAATACGCATAAGGATTGTCCGTATCTTGCTTACTTCCGGACCACAGGGAGATCTCATTCAGGACAACATTCTCCCGCTCAATACCACCATCCGGCATCATACCGATACGGCCGTTTCCCAAAGGCAAAGTTTCTTCCCATATCTGCGCTGGTTGGTCAAAATAATAAGATACATCCTTGGAAGTCCCCTTATCGGCCACATCGCAGCCGAACAAGACGGTCGATAACACCCAAAGGCAAACTACTTTTACATTCATATCATTGTTCTTTTTATTGTTTCAGCACCCAAGTCCCCCAAAGAACACATACTGCAACCAGCCTTGCAGTACTACTGCACCGCACGTGCAGTGCCACTGCAATGGGCATGCAGTAACACTGCAAGGCCGGTTGCAGTAGCAAGAACAAACCGATTACGGCTTCAACTGTTTATAAGTCGCTTTTTGGATTCCTTGATAGTCATATAAGGTAAACTCATCTTCACCCCATTCTACCGGATAGCCGATCAATGGGTTATTGGTATCGCTCTCATAATATTGCTTGAAATAAACGTAAAGCGTATCCGGACTTATGTAATAGCGATAAGGGATCTGGGAGATCGGATTAAAAGTCATATTCTTGAAATAAAGTACTCCCCCCTTCTGCTCCGGCTTCCCGTCCGGACTTCCGCTGAAATAGATCGTATCATTCGCCTCATTCACCCAGCTCCATGGATCCTCGGTAATCCGTTCGATTTGCGGTACATCGGGATTTGGCTGAACAGGCTGGGGCTCCGCCTTCTCAAAATCGGCTAAAGACAATTGCCTATAAGTTGCCTTTTCTCGCCCTTGATAGAAAAAAACGGTAAATTCACCCTCTCCCCACTCCACAGGATAACCGATCAACGGACTATAACCATTACTGCTATGAATCTGCCTAAGATTGACATAAAGCGAATCGGAATCGGCATCATAAAGATAAGGCAAATCGAAATTGTGTTGAGAGGTAACACTCTTGAATTCAAGCAAGACTCCACCTCGAGGATCTCCTTCGCTCTTAGGGAAATAAAGCGTATCCTTATGTTCGCTGACCCAATAATTGTAAGGATCTTCCGGAATAAACTTCACATACGTTACCGAAGGTGCAGGCTCCGGATCTATAGCTACATCGGTATCATCGCCACACCCGATGAATGAAAACATGGCCAGCAAAAGGCTAACAACGATTTTTACTTTAGCATTCATAACTAACAAAGTTCTTTTTATATTATCAAACCGAGGTAAGTCTCTTATAAAAACTTACCTCCTATGTTGTTCCAAATATAAATAGATATTTTGAATGGAACAATACTTTTAAAAGCTTTGCATATCACATAGTCGTTTATAATAGCCGTCCAAGGCCAACAACTCCTCGTGTTTGCCCCGTTCCACGATCTCACCCTCATGCATCACACAGATCTCATCCGCGTTACGGATCGTGGAGAGACGGTGGGCGATCACTACGGTCGTACGGTTCTTCATCAAGTTCTCCAACGCTTCTTGTACCAGACGTTCGGATTCCGTATCCAAGGCGGATGTGGCCTCATCCAAGATCAAGATCGGGGGATTCTTCAAGATCGCACGGGCGATACTGATTCGCTGGCGTTGTCCGCCGGACAGTTTTCCACCCCGGTCGCCGATATTGGTATCGTAACCTTTCTCACTCGCTATGATAAAATCGTGAGCGTTAGCGATGCGGGCGGCTTCCTCCACCTGTTCCATCGTAGCCCCTTCCACTCCAAAAGCGATATTGTTGAAGAAAGTATCGTTAAACAAGATAGCCTCTTGATTGACATTTCCCATCAATCCCCTAAGATCGAAAAGGGTGGCCTCACGGATATCCGTATCATCAATACGAATATTCCCTTTATTCACATCATAAAAGCGAGGCAATAGATCCACCAAGGTACTTTTGCCCGAACCGGATTGACCGACCAAAGCCACGGTTGTTCCTTTCCGGATATCCAGATTGATTCCTTTCAAGACCCAAGCTTCCTGATATTTAAACCAGACATCTTTATAACTGATTTTCTCTTTCAAGGCGATCTTCTTCGGATGTTCCGGATCATGGATATCCGTCTCCGCCTTCAAGATCTTATCGACACGTTCCATGGAGGCCAGACCTTTCTGGATCGCATAAACCGACTTACTTAGATCTTTCGCAGGATTGATAATGCTATAGAAAATAACCAGATAATAAATAAACGTAGGAGCGTCGATCGGGCTATTCGCGCTCAAGATCAGCGTACCTCCATACCAAAGTACGATAGCGATCGTAACGGTTCCCAAAAACTCGCTCATCGGGTGCGCCATTTGTTGGCGGCGATAGATACGGTTTGTCAACCGACGGAAAGTATCATTGCTTCGCTCGAAACGGTCTTGTATCTTCTTCTCGGCGTTAAAAGCCTTGATAATACGAAGTCCGCCTAATGTCTCCTCGATCTGGCTCATCAGAAATCCCCATTGTTGCTGTCCTTCCAAGGACTTCCGTTTCAACTTCTTACCGACTTGTCCCATTACGTAACCCGCCAACGGCAACAGGATCAAGACGAATACGGTAAGTTGCCAACTGATAGCGATCATACCCACCAGATAGATCACGATCAGGATCGGGTTCTTGAATAACATGTCCAATGAACTCATTATGGATGTCTCAATCTCGTTCACGTCTCCGGATACACGGGCGATAATATCCCCTTTTCGCTCCTCGGAGAAAAAGCTCAACGGCAACTGCGTAATCTTCTTGTTAATCTGATTACGGATATCACGAACGACTCCGGTTCGAATCGGGATCATCGTATAAAAAGCCAGATACATGGTCGCCACTTTCAAGAAAGTCGCCACGATCAGGAAGATTCCCAACATAATCAAGGCGAACGAACCGCCGTGTACCTCTATCAGATCGGATACATACCAAAAAAAGTTATTTTTGATCAACTCCGGCAAGGCTTTCCACGACTCCCAGCTTCCCGCGTTAAAATTCCAATCCATAAAGGTGTAATTCCCCTCATCCATCTTAAACAAGATCTGAAGGATCGGGATAATCAAGGCGAAAGAAAACAGGTTCAAGATAGCGGAAAGTACATTGAACACGATGTTCAGAACCATATACTTTTTGTAAGGGGGAACGAAACGCTTTAAAATACGTATGAAATCTCTCATAAATTGATCTGTTACATTGAAGTGGCAAAGATACAAAAAGTCATCACATTTTCTTACGCATTCGCATGCAACTATTTTGCTGCCCCATTCATCAAATAAATAGAATCGTAAATAAAAATAATTTACACCATGAAAAGGATGCACTTGCAATTGTTGAAAAAAGCCAACTGCGTATTGGCGAGTTTATTAATGCTTTTAGGTTTCTCCTGCACTGACGACGAGGGAGAAGGTCCCATAATTTGTGAATATGGCACTCCTTACGCCAATTTTCAGATAAAAGGAAAAGTCGTGGATACAAACGATAATCCGATACCTAACACCCAAATACGTATCAATCGAAATGACGCAAGAATTTATCCTTACGGATGGCTGCATACCGATACCGTAAGGACTGACGCTAACGGAGAGTTTGATTGGAAGAAAACTGATTTTCCGATCCTAAAATACCGATTCATCACGGAAGACATAGACGAAGAAATGAACGGAGGACAATTCGCATCCGATACGACTCAAGTAATCTTCGACAGCGAGGAACTTACTGGAGGTGATGGATGGTACGAAGGTAGTGCCTCTAAGGAAATCAAGATCACACTTAAGGAATATGTAGATACACATACGGAACCTTACGCATTGTACACGATCTACGGAAAAGTAACTGATGATCAAGGCTATCCGCTGGCCGGAGTCGCAATCTTAACCTCACCGGCATATACCCCTACTCAAGAGGACGACCTTTCCAGCTTTCCGGCTATCACGGATGAGACCGGACGATATCAATTCACCTACGATAAGGCTACGGCTATCGAACATACCATCTACACAAAATTATCTTCGTATTGGAATGACCCAAACGCTTGCAAAACTGATTCTATTATCGTAAATTTCGCCGAAATTGAATTATCACAAGGGAAAGGGATGTTAATGGGTAAAGGATCAAAAGAAATTAACTTCCAACTAACACGCAAAAACTAGAAAATGGAAACAGTGTATCATTCCATATTAAAAGGTTTTAACTGGATTTTAGCGGGGCTTCTTTCTCTACTAGGCTTCAGCGTTACTTCCTGTGGCGCTACAGATGAGTATGGTAGCCCCTACGCAGAATACGAGTTGAAAGGAAAAGTTACAGATATGAACGGAGATCCCATCCAAGGAATAGAGATCAACTATGGGGGCATATATAATAACGTATTATCTCCCTCATATATAAGCGAAATATATAAATCACCCCAAACCCAAAAAGACGGAAGTTACGATATAAAATTCGAGGATTCCCCAATGGGTATCGTACGCATTATCGCTAAAGATATTGACGGGCCTGAAAACGGATCATTCGAGACGGATTCGATAGATGTCAAGATCGAAGGATTTGAGGGAAGTAAATCTTGGTTCCATGGGAAAGCGGAGGTTAACATCCCCGACATCAAACTTAAAGAGAAAAAAGAATAAAATATGGACAAACGCCCAAACATCAAAAAACGTATCGCCCTAGAGCTTTTTCGAAGTATCAAGAAGAACAGGGCTAAATTACATGAATTGCGTACACTCTTTTGGGAGTGTACGCTTCGTTGTAATGTATCCTGCCGTCATTGCGGGAGCGATTGCCATGTCTCGGCCTCTGTCCCGGATATGCCTGTCGAAGACTTCCTGAAAGTCATAGACGATATCACGCCTTACGTCGAGCCGAACAAAGTGCTCGTCATCTTTACCGGAGGCGAGGCGCTGGTTCGTAAGGATATCGAGAAATGCGGGTTGGAACTGTATCGCAGGGGATATCCTTGGGGGATCGTCTCCAATGGTTATCTGATGACCCGGGAACGGCTCGACTCGCTCTTGGCTTCCGGATTGCACTCGGCGACTATCAGCTTGGATGGTTTCGAGGAAGCGCATAACTGGCTTCGCCGTAATCCTAAAAGTTTCGAGAAGGCACTGAATGCCATCTGTATGTTGGCCGAGGAAAAGGAGATCATCTGGGATGTGGTGACTTGCGTAAACCAACGCAACTTCAAGGATTTGATGCTCTTCAAGGATTTCTTGATCGAGATGGGCGTAAAACGGTGGCGTATCTTTACGATCTTCCCAGTTGGACGTGCCGCGACTGAGACCGATTTGCAACTGACGAACGAGCAGTTTACATGGGTCATGAACTTCATCCGCTTCTGCCGGAAAGAGGGTAAAATACACGTTAGCTACGGCTGTGAGGGCTTCCTCGGGAATTATGAGGCAGAGGTGAGAGACTCGATTTTCCAATGCAACGCCGGTATCAATACGGCCTCTGTCCTCGCTGATGGCGCTATCTCCGGTTGTCCCAGTATACGGGCGAACTTCCACCAAGGGAACATCTATAAAGACGATTTCATTGATATCTGGAATAATGAGTTTAAACCGTATCGTAACCGCCAGTGGGCTAAAAAAGGGGAATGCGCGGATTGTAAGATGTTCCGTTATTGCGAAGGCAACGGGATGCACTTATACGATGATGAGGGGAATCTGCTCGTATGCCACTATAAAAGGCTAGTTGACAGTTGACAACTGTCAACTAATTCCTATCTTTGCCCTAGTTAATATTCTAAAATAAGCAATCGTATGAAAAACACTTTCATCCTTTGTGCCTTTCTGGCACTAAGTTCTTTTACCGTAGCCCAGCAATCCGAGAAATACCCGCTAGGCGACTATACGGAATTGACCGACACGAAACCGCATGACAGCGACGAGATCTGGGACAAGTTATCGGCCCCAACCCAATTAAGCTGGGGCACGACCGATATACGATATCCGAAACTCAGTATTCCCGATGTCAAGAAAAGCAATCGCTGGCAGACGAAAGCATGGAAAGGGGAACGGGTAAACGCACAAGCCGTGTTATGGACCAAGGTGGGACTCGAGGATGCCTCTATCACCGTGAGCGACTTAAAGAGCGGTTCTTCCATCATCCCATCCTCCGCTATCATGACGAACTTTGTCCGTTACGTCATGACCGATGAGTTGAATAAAGACCGTAAAGGCGGTTGCGGCCACCGAGAGAATAAGGCGGAATGGGATTCCTCCGTCGTAGCCGATGTATTGGATATCGTAAAGATCCGTGATATCAAGGCACGCACCACCCAGCCGATCTGGATGAATATCTGGGTACCTCAATCCGCGAAAGCCGGTAAATATAAAGGGACATTGACCGTCACGGGAAAAAATGCCTCCCCCATGGAATTACAAATAGAAGTGGACGTATTGAACCGCACACTTCCCGCCCCGAAGGACTGGGCTTTCCATCTGGACTTATGGCAGAACCCGTATTCCGTGGCCCGTTACTACCAAGTTCCTCTTTGGAGTAAAGAGCATTTCGACGCTATGCGCCCGATCATGAAGATGTTGGCGAACGCCGGACAGCGCGCTATCACCACCAGTATCATGCATAAACCTTGGGCCGGACAGACCGAGGATCATTTCGACAGCATGATCACCCGGATCAAGAAGATAGACGGCACTTGGGCATATGATTACGCCGTCTTCGACAAATGGGTGGAATTCATGATGAACGAGATCGGTATCGATGATATGATCAGTTGCTACACCATGATCCCTTGGGCTTTATCTTTCGATTATTACGACGAGGCGACAAATCGTGTACAATTTCTCAACACGAAACCGGGTGACGCCGCTTACGCAGACTATTGGGGTACTTTCCTAAAAGATTTCTCCCGCCACCTTCGCGAGAAAGGCTGGTTCGAGAAAACCGCCATCTCTATGGACGAGCGTCCGATGGAGGCGATGCGTGAGGCGATCAAGGTTATCAAGCAAGCCGATCCGGAGTTCAAGATCACGCTGGCCGGAAATTATCATCCGGAAATTCAATCGGACTTATACTATTTAAGTATTCCCTATGGGCATAAATTCCCAGAAGACGTAAAGGCTGCCCGTGATAAAGCGGGACAGATCAGTACCGTTTATACCTGTTGCGCGGAAGCGTTCCCGAATACCTTCACCTTCTCCGACCCGGCGGAAGCGGCATGGACGGTCTTGCACGCCGTAGCCGGTGGTTACGACGGTTATCTACGTTGGGCAGTTAATAGCTGGACCGCCGATCCTCTGCGTGACTCGCGTTTCCGCACTTGGGCGGCAGGCGATACATACAGTATTTATCCCGGTCCACGCAGTAGCATTCGCTTCGAACGTTTGGTCGAGGGTATACAAGATTGCGAGAAGATCCGCATCCTCCGGGAAGAGCTGACAACGAAAGGAGCTAAAGGCAAACTCGAGAAGTTGAACAAGACGGTTGCCAAGATCACTCCGGAAGGTTTATCCGAGACACAAGAATCCGCTACGCAGATGGTTAATGAGATTCATAAACTTCTGAATACATTATAAATAGTACCGGACGCCGACTGCGCAGTCGGCGTCCCCTAAATATATCATCAAACCCCTACAATGTTTGATATTCATCAAAAAACGAAATCCTTACCTCCGATACCTTTCTTTTTCTTTGTCCGCCTCGATTCCTTCGCCTATTTTTGGGGCACTGAAAAACACAAAAACCATTCTATATGAACAAACTATTAATGGGCGCATGCCTTACGATGGCCATGCAAGTAGGGCACTCCCAAACCTTGCCGCAATTGGGTAAAGATCCTATCGAGAAAATCGTAGCCGCCATGACTGCCGAAGAGAAAGTATCCCTGTTAGTCGGAACCGGAATGCCCGGGTTCGGCGGCCAATCAGCCGTAGTCGGCAGCACGCAAAATATAGTGCCGGGAGCCGCCGGAACGACCTTCCCGATCGAACGTCTGGGAATCCCCGCTATCGTAGTGGCCGACGGTCCCGCCGGATTACGTATCTCCCCGACTCGCGAGGGGAACGAGGCGACCTATTATTGCACGGCATTCCCGGTCGCTACCTTGCTAGCCTCCACATGGAACACCGCATTGGTCAAAAACGTAGGCAACGCCATGGGCGACGAGGTGAAAGAATACGGTTGCGACGTACTCTTGGCCCCCGCGCTGAATATCCACCGAAGCCCTCTCTGCGGACGTAACTTCGAGTATTATTCCGAAGATCCCTACTTGACGGGCCGGATAGCGACAGCGATGGTAAACGGTATCCAAAGCAATGGCGTGGGAACCTCCATCAAGCATTTCGCCGTCAATAATCAAGAGACCAACCGGACAGGAACGGATGCCCGCCTCACCCCTCGTGCCTTGCGGGAGATTTACCTAAGAGGTTTCGAGATGGTCGTAAAAGAGGCAAGCCCGTGGACGGTCATGTCTTCCTACAATAAGATAAATGGTGAGTATGCCTCCGAAAGCCGTGATTTATTAACGACCATCCTCCGTGACGAATGGGGCTTTAGCGGCCTTGTCATGACCGACTGGTTTGGCGGCAAGAACGCCCCCGCCCAGATCCACGCCGGAAACGATCTGCTGATGCCCGGACGGACGGACCAGAAAGAGGCCCTCCTAAAAGCGCTTGAGGACGGTTCTCTCTCTATCGACGACGTGGATACGGACGTAACCCGTGTATTACGACTGATCCTTCAAGCCCCCCGCTTTGCCCAATACGCCTATTCCGACAAACCGGACCTAAAAGCTCACGCCGAGGTAACCCGTGCGTCCGCTTCCGAAGGTATGGTTTTATTAAAGAATACGAATAATGCCTTGCCGCTGGCCCCGGGTATCAAGAAGATAGCGGCTTACGGTACCACCTCGTACGATTTTATCGCCGGAGGCACCGGCAGCGGCGACGTGAACGAGGCTTATACCGTATCCCTCGTGGAAGGTCTGGAGAACGCCGGTTATACCATGGACGCCGAAGTGAAAGCCTTATACGAGAAATACAGTACCGAGGAAAAGGCGAAACAGCCGAAAGACACGAGCCCCGCCGCCGCTTTCTTCAACCACCCTCGTATCCCGGAGTTCGTACCGGATGCCGCTGGGCTGGCCGTTAAGGCGAAAGAGGCGGATATCGCCTTCGTTACGATAGGCCGTAGCTCGGGAGAGTTCCAAGACCGGAAGATCGAGGGAGATTTCAACCTGACGGAGAATGAGCGAGCGTTGATCCAATCGGTTTCCGACGCTTTCCATAAGGAAGGGAAGAAGGTGGTCGTAATCTTGAATATCGGGGGCGTGATCGAGACCGCCAGCTGGAAATCGGAACCGGACGCCATCCTATTGGCTTGGCAAGCCGGGCAGGAAGGAGGTAACACGGTAGCCGATATCCTGTCCGGAAAGGTGAATCCTTCCGGTAAGCTCCCGATGACTTTCCCCGTGAGCATCGCCGACGTAGCCTCCACGAAGAATTTCCCGGACGCTTCGGGTATCGACCTGAAAGAAATGTTAGCCGGTTTCATGGGAGGAGGCCCGGAGCATACGGATCGTAAGAATATTGACTATACCAACTACGAGGAGGGTATCTACGTGGGCTACCGTTACTTCGATACGTTCGGCGTGCCCGTCTCCTATCCGTTTGGCTACGGACAGTCGTATACAACTTTCAATTATTCGAGCTTGAAAGTGTTCATGGGTGATACGGACTACAGCATCAGTTGCACGATCACGAACAATGGCCCGGTAGCCGGGAAGGAAGTGGTCCAGCTATATATCTCCGCCCCCGGCAAGAGCATGGATAAACCGGCGAAAGAGTTGAGAGGTTTCGCCAAGACCCAACTCCTCCAGCCGGGCGAGAGCCGTGAGATCATCTTCAAGGTGAAAGATACGGATCTGGCCTCCTTCGACGAGAGCGCCAGTCATTGGGTCGTAGAGTCCGGTAAATATGAGGCGCAGATCGGTTCCTCCGCCGCCGACATCCGCCTAAGGGATTCCTTCAACGTGAAGGGGCGGGTAACGGAGAAGGTTCATGCGGTACTGTTGCCCGGCGAGAGGATCGATCTTCTGAAAAGATAAGCCCGGAGGTATCTACCTAGTTATCGGGAGGGCGGGGTATCAACCTCGCCCTCTACTTATTAATCACCCGGCTGTTCCGGCTCTAAGAAAGTAAGGTAGGTCTCCACACGCCCCTCCAGCTTCGCCTCCATGGTCCCTTGCTCCGACACGAAGAGATATTTGTCCTTTTTCTCCTCCTCGGTCCATGTATCGGGAGTGTAGGGAGCGATCTTCCGGTCGCCGGCAGTCCTCATGAAATAGATAGCGGGCAGAAGGCCGTTCAGTTGGATCTGGTTCGGGTCGATATAGCGTTCCTCGTATTGTCGCGAGAAACGCGAGCTCACCCTCTCCAGCCGGAAGCGGTCGAGATTATTCATAAACAGGTAATCCGTGCCTTCATCTCCCGGCAGGGAGGTGTAGATCATAGATGAGACTTTCACGGCACCGGCCGGTGTCGTGTACAAATAATAGAAATATACAGTCCATGTATTCTTGGAGCGGGTTTGAAGGGTATGTGTCTCCTGCAAGGAATGCAAGGCCCAAAATCCCGGGGGCGTGCATCTCACCCTTTGTACGAATTTATCCTTCGCGATTTCCACTCTTCCCCGGATCTCCAGAAAGTCCTTATAGGCCACTGCCTCTATTTCCTCGTTTGTCATTGATGGCGTAAACATGATTATTTTTAATTTTTAAGGTAAAGAGACATAAAGGTACGATTATAAATGGGGATTCCAAGGGTTTCAAGACATAATGAGAAAATAAACGCTAAACTCTTACGGTATCACGGATCATCCGAAGGGTTCACTAGGCCAATGTATCCTATTGTTATCATGCCCGGAGGCTTCCGCAGCATCCAAGATACGGAGCATGGCATCCCAGACATTCTCAAACCCATTGAGCAGTTGCTGGTAATGCTCTTCCGTGTCAGCCATCCGGCGTATGAAGCAAAGCATCTTCGGCCTCACCACATCCCGATCCCTATACAAGTTCCGGAACAGCGGCAGCTGCTCCCCGACATCCATATCCCCAGCCTCCTTAAACTTCCGGTAAATCATCTCCTCCTCATACATCCTCGTCCGGTAATCGCCCAGACTTTCCTGATCCATGAAAGTGATATAAGTCTCCATATTCTCCTTCCGGGTCAGCACCATCAATCCCTGCTTCGAGGCGAGGATGTATTTAGAGGCCCTCTCCTCTTCCGTCCATGTATTCGGGGCGTAGTAGGTGAGCCTACGATCCCTGTTCGTCCGTATGAAATAGATAGCAGGATGGATATTTCCCAGCTTGATTTGGTTAGGCTCGATATAACGCTCCCTATAGCGTCGCAGGAAGTGCGCGCTCAGCCTCTCCAAGTTGCATTTCTTGAGGCTGGTGAGGAAAAGGAAATCCGTACCCTTGTCCCTTGGCAGCAGTGTATAGATATTAGCGCCTACGGTCAAGCAGCCGGTCGGTGTTGTCCCCGAATAAAAGAAAGAGACATTCCAAGTGTTCTTGGCACGCGTCCGTATCGTATGTGTCTCTTGCAAGGAATGCAGGGAGCAGGGTACCGTCCCGGTTCCGATAGACCTTACCAACTTCCCAAATTTATCCTCCGCGATCTGGATCTTCCCACGGATCTCCAAGAAGTCCTTATAGGCCGCGGCCGCTATTTCCTCGCTTGTCATTGATGGCGTAAACATGATTATTCTAAATTCTTAAGGTAAAAATAAATCGTTTCTATCCAAAGGGCTTCTCAGTTGATCGGCGACCTTCTCGACGCCAAATTCCAAGAAGCTCTTCGCCTCGTGCTCCTTCAAGGTCTCTTTCCACGCCTCATCGAAAATGGTGGTCTGCTCCAAGATAACCTTCAAGCCATTGTCCAACATCCGGCTCAACTCCTCCCGCTGTTCCGGCGTGCGCCCGGCCCGCAGGGCGAGCCGGTTCATGACTCTCCTCGTATGCTCGATATCCGCGCACAGTTTCTTGCTGATCGCCTGCAAGCCAAGGATATCGGCACCCTTTGCCTTCCCCATCAGATGCAGGTATTCCTCCTCCTCGCATACTTGCGCCTTGTAACGGCTCAGGTTCTCTTGGTCGAGAAAAGTAATGTAAGTAAGCACTTTCCCGCGTAGCTTGATCAGCGAAAGGCCTTGCCGCGAGACAAGGAAGCACTTCTCCGCCAGCTCCTCGTCGGTCCAGTTCTTGGGCACGTAGTAAGCCTGCCTCCTGTCCTCGTTGTTCTGCATGAAATAGATGGCGGGATGCACGCCTTTCAGGTCGATCCCCGCGGGATCGAGATAACGTTCCTTATAGCGTTGGAGGAAGTGGGAACTCACCCTTTCCAGCTTGAAGTTCTTCAAGTCGTTCATGAAAAGGTAATCCACGCCATTCTCCCGTCGCAAGGGGATGTAGAGGTAGTAGACGATGTTGATCTTATCGTTCGGCGTATAGCCCGTATAGCGAAAATTGACATTCCACGTATTCCTCGCCCGCGTGCAAAGGGTATGGCTCTCGCACAAGGAATGGATGGCCCTCTTATGCTTCCCGCTGATCCGCATGCTCTGGACGAAGCGCTCGAAAGCGATCTGCACCCTCGTCCGTATCTCCAAGTAATCCTTATAAGCGGCTTGTTGTATTTCCTCTTCGGTCATCGATGGCGTAAACATGGTATTCTATTTTAAGGTAAAGAGACATAAAGGTACGATTATAAATGGGGATTCCAAGGGGTTTCAAGGAAATGTGGATGAAAGAAAGACAAAAAAGAAAGGCGAACTTATTCCCCTATCCCTTTTATTCCATATATTTGCGATGAAAATTCCCAGAGATCCATTTAAAAGAGAAAAAGTTATGACTGAAGATATAGATTTAATACGCATCACTGGCGTGGAATATGTCAAGGACTATACCATGCGATTGGAATTTAGCAACGGTAAGGTGAAACTGGTGGACTTTCTTCCCCTGCTGAAAGGGAAACTTTTCGAGCCATTGAAAGACCTCCGGAATTTCGTCCAGTTCGGGCTCACCCACTGGACGCTCGAATGGTACAACGGGGCAGACTTCGCTCCGGATTACTTGTACAGGAATGGGGTGGAGGCTTGAAAGGGACAAACATAAACGAGACACTTATGGATTTCTTCAGCAAATATCGCCCCAGCATCATCGCCTTATGCGAGAAGCATAAGGTAAAGCGGCTATTCGCCTTCGGCTCCGTGCTGACCAGCCGCTTCACGGAGAAGAGCGACATTGACCTTGTGGTGGATTTCGACAAGGAGGTGGAGCAGGTGGATTATGTAAACAATTTCTTCGACCTACGGGATGCCTTGTCCGCCATCTTCCACCGGGAGATCGACTTGCTGGAAGACAAGGCGATCCGGAACCCGGTGTTGAGAAGGAATATCGACAGGACAAAATCGTTGATTTATGGATGAATATATAGAGAAACATCTTTACGATGTACTGCTTTCCATCGAAGAAACCGAGAGTTACTTTGAGGGCAGGCCGAGAGTTTACCAAGATTTCGAGAAAGATATCCTCCGCCAAAGAGCCGTAGAGCGTAACGTCGAGATCATGGGCGAGGCCATAAACAGGATACTAAAAATCGATCCCGATTTCCAATTGCCCCACGCAAGGGCAATCGTCAATACCCGGAACAGAGTTATTCATGGCTACGATAGCGTGACACCAGATTTCCTTTGGACGCTTATCATGAATCATATCCCGGCGCTGAAGAGGGATGTGATGGTATTATTGAAAAAATAAACTGTTTTCTATTTAAGCACTTTTTATTTTAATAATGCTATCTACATTTCATTTGTCACCTCTTTTAAAATGATCCAATTACAATACACTAAATTAACCCCATAACGATAAACTCCACCTAAACTTAAATTAATCTGATCTAACTTTATTCCATTAATATTATCATCATATAGAGTTATTTTCGATTCATCACTATAGAAATCCTCAACAAATCCATATTTTCTTGACAAATTATCTTTTAAGCAATTATAGAAAGAAGTTGCTATTCCTTTTTCTCTAAAATCAACACTAAATTGACACATATACATTCTATTCAAATAGAAATAAAAATATCCATAATCAAATTTCATTCCTCCAAATACAGGATATTCCATTTTTATTTTATCACCTTGATCAATATATTTAAAACCCTGTTTCTCTATCACCGAAATAATATCTGCCCTATTCGCACCATATTCACAACCCCAAATTTTATTTTGAATTCGCTGAGAATAAATTAATGAAGAATACATACTCAATAAAATAACAAAGAATACATTTTTCATAAACTATTTTTTCTTTTAGGTACATAAACTTTCCTTCCCTTATCATTAACATAGTATTGTCCTCCTTTTGGACCTGTTTGAATTCTTCTCCCTTGTCCATATCTATAAGCCTCTTTCGAATAGTCTTTAGCTTTTTCTCCTTTTTTCCATGTATATGGATTTCTGTTCGTTTGAGTAGAGAAATTATCATGATTTGTCTTATTCGAATGAGTCTTATAATGCCCTTGGACATAAGTCCCATCTTTCTTCACATATCCTTTTTGATACCGGACAGAAGAATTTACAGATTGGGCATTAACCATAAATACCCCACAGACTAAAAGAGTTAGTAAAAAAGATAAACACACAAAAAATCGTTTCATAATCAATTTATTTTATAGTTATTTTATTTCTAAAAAGCCTCGAGTTATATATCCTTTATGATTCCTCAATTGTACTTTCATGAAAAACTCTCCTTCCTCTAGAATTTGAATCCCCTCTGTTAAATCTGATTTTTGCAATTTATACACAATAGTAGAATTTGGATTGGGTTGTGACCTCAAGACCATAAGTTCCAACATACTAAAATAATCAGACTTAATTTTAACAAAATCTCCGACTCCATAACGATTGTTCATGTAAGTATTTTGTTTTTGTGTTTCAACTTTAGTTCTTTGCCCTATTTCATAATTTTTATTATATTGCCATATATCCTCAAGAAAATAAACAGTAACATCTCCTACCTGTGATTTTCCATTTACTATTTTCTCTTTTATATCTGATATAATCTGAGTCTCCAAATCAATCTTTGTAACTTCATTATTAAAATTCACGTACGTCTTTGTTTCCATCAAAATATCATCTTCTGGACACAAACAGACAGTCTGATGCCACCCTTCTCTCATTTTTTGTGGATAATGTGGATAAGAATTATATACTTTTATTGTTTTTTGAATCAAGCCCCGGATTTCCATCTTTCTTTGCTTGGCCATAGCCCCCAACTGCAATAAAGCGTCATAATTTGGAGAGGCATACGTATTATCATTAGTAGCCTCTGCAGGACTACTATAACGATTAACTTGTGCTATAGAAGAAAAACCAAGCACAAGAAACAGTAACAAAAATAAGGTTTTCATTTCCAAATATTTTTTCCTCCCGTGTCCCCTCCGGTAGGCGGTTAACAAATAAAAGAAGCGTGAGAACCATCGCTTACCACTGTCTTGAGGCTCTCGACTGCCCTTACCCAATAATAAGACAATGATCCCACGCCTTATGCAAGTATATAATCCACCCATCATAGGTAAGTATATAACAGATAAAGCGCAGGAGCCATTTTCCTATTATCTTGGGTAATGGAGTTGTCGAGATTCCAAGACAAGATAATATCGAAACGCTTCTACGTTATTTTTCCAATACGTCGCAAAGGTAGTATTTTTTAAGAGCGCAAAAAATATCCCGCTATTTTTTCTTCCAGATTTCTAAAAATGAGCATCAAACGGTGAAACATCACTTTTAGAAATCTAAAAGACATTTCGCGAGGGTGAAAACAGGTTTCCAGATTTCTAAAAATGATCTCGCGACACTTAAAAGCCGTTTTCAGATTTCTAGAAACGATTTTTCAACGCTGAAAAGTCGTTTTTAGATTCCTTGAAGGCATTTTTCAGCATTTGAACGGCAAACCATAAAAATTAGGGCCTAAAACCTAGCCTCGTAAAGATTATTTGCCTACATTGCCTCTCATTAATCTTAAAAATCAATATCATGGGCAATTACACGAAAGTTAAAAACATCATGCTCTACGTACTTAACAACGCCGAGTACCTCTCCTTCATGAACCACGTCCTCGACCTAGCCAACGGAAACAGCGGTGGCGGCGATTCCGAGTCCCCCGACGAGATCTCCCTGCTGACCGGCAGCGACGGCATCCCCGAGCTGGGCCTCACCAAAGAATTCCTCGATACCTACGAGGCAGACCTCCTCGCCATGGCCGACGTGGTGGACGAGAGCCGCACCTCGCAGGAGACCGAGCAAATGACCTTGCACGATACCAACCGCGACAACCTCGCCATCTATATCATCACCCGCATCTCACGGGCCGGTACCCTCCCGTTGGAGGCCGAGCGTGACGCGGGCAAGTACCTATACAAGGTCATCAAGCCTTATAACGGCATCGCCCGCCTCCCCATGGCGCAGGAGACCGCCAAGATAAAGGGCCTCTTGCTGGATTTGCGCAAGGACGAGAACAAGCCGTACGTCACCACGCTCGGCCTCGACGCTTACCTCGCCGAGCTGGAGAAAGAGAATAACGCCTACGACCGCCTGTCGCAGCAACGCGTCCAAAACCGGACCACCTCCAAAAAGGAAAGCGGCGCCAACCTGCGCAAGCGGATCGACGTCTATTACGACGACCTCACCCTGCTGGCCCAGTCCCATAGCGTAGCGAAGCCGTCCGAGAAAGCGACCGCCTTCATCGCCGCCCTCAACCAGCTGATCGCCGAGACCACCGCCGCCTACAACCAGCGCATGGCCTCCGCCAAGAAACCGGCGCCCGCTCCCGAGCCTACACCCGAGCCTACGCCCGGCGGAGACTCCGAGAGCCCGGACGAGATCTAACCGTCACGTCCCTCCCTCCCGACGCGGAAGCGGGAAATAAAAAGAGAAGGAAAACAATTCCCCTTCTCTTTTTATTCCGTATATTCGCGAAGGAAATTCCTAAAACAGAACGATATGGAGACAACGACATCCTTAAAGACATTCGAGGTAACCATCCCCGAGAAATACGCCGACATCTTGAAGAAATTCATCACCTCGCTGGAAGGCAAGGTGAAGGCACAGAAGAAATCCGGATTGGACGAGGCCTTGGAGGACGTGAAGGCAGGAAGGATACACAAATACGAGAACTTTGAGGCATTCAAGCAAAAAATGCTAGAGCTATGACTTATACCGTACATACCACTTCCAAATTCGAACGTGACATCAAGCGGTGCAAGAAGCGGCACTTGGATATAAACCTCTTATTAGAGGCTGTAGAAATCCTCAAAAATACCGGTTCCCTTCCCTCCCAATACCACCCGCATAAGCTATCCGGGAAATACGCGGGATTGTGGGAATGCCATATCCAAGGAGACTGGCTGCTGATATGGAGCCAAGACGACACGGAGCTAATCTTGCTTTTCACCGATACCGGAACGCATTCCGACCTATTCTAAATAGAAAAAGCCGCCTCCCCATTACAGGAAGCGGCTTTTTTGTATCTAGTATTTACTTTTCCCGGATAAATATATTAATCGGCGTACCGGTGAAATCCCAGTTCTCGCGGATCTTGTTCTCAAGGAAACGTTTGTACGGGTCCTTGATCCATTGCGGCAAGTTACAGAAGAACACGAAAGAAGGCACGCTGCCCGCCGGAAGCTGGGTGATATATTTGATCTTGATATATTTACCCTTCCAAGCTGGGGGAGGATAATTCTCGATGATCGGAAGCATCACCTCGTTCAGCTTGGCCGTAGGGACACGCTTGGAGCGATTCTCGTAAACCTCCTTGGCGGTCTCCAGCACCTTCAGGATACGCTGCTTCGTCATGGCCGAGATAAACAAGATCGGGAAGTCGGTAAACGGAGCCAGACGCTCGCGGATAGCGGTCGTGTACGAGTCGATCACCTTCTGGCTCTTATCCTCGACCAAGTCCCACTTATTCACGCAAACCACCAATCCCTTCTTATTCTTCTGCACCAGCGAGAAGATATTCATATCCTGGCTCTCGATGCCCCTCGTAGCGTCCAACATCAGCACGCAGACATCCGAGTTCTCGATCGCGCGGATCGAACGGATCACCGAGTAATACTCCAAGTCCTCGTTCACCTTCCCCTTCTTACGGATACCCGCCGTATCCACCAAATAGAAGTTCAAGCCGAATTTATTATATTTCGTGTAGATGGAATCACGGGTCGTGCCCGCGATATCGGTAACGATATGCCGATCCTCGCCAATAAAAGCATTGATAAGAGAAGACTTTCCCGCGTTCGGGCGTCCTATAATCGCGATACGGGGCAACTCCTCCTCCAGTATCTCCACCTTCTCCTCGGGCAACGTCGCCACGATCTTATCCAGCAAATCCCCGGTATAAGAACCATTGATGGCCGAGATGCAGAAAGGATCTCCCAAGCCAAACGAGTAAAACTCCGCCGAGGCCGGATGCAATTCGTAATTATCCGCCTTGTTCGCCACCACGATCACCGGCCGCTTGCAACGGCGCAAGATCTGCGCCACCTCCATGTCCAGATCCGTGATGCCATTCAATACATCGACGACGAACAAGATCACGTCCGCCTCCTCGATAGCCACTTTTACCTGCTTGTTGATCTCCTCCTCGAAAACATCCTCCGAGTTAACCACCCATCCGCCTGTGTCAATCAGCGAAAACTCCTTGCCGGTCCACTCCACCTTGCCGTACTGACGGTCGCGGGTAGTACCAGCCTCCTCGTTCACGATCGCCTGACGGGTACCCGTCAACCGGTTGAAAAGGGTGGACTTACCTACATTGGGTCTCCCCACTATCGCTACTATATTTCCCATAAATTCTCCTTTCGTATGCTATTATTAGTCCAGCTGATAACCGAAGTTCTTCAATATGTTGTCACGGTTACGCCAGTCTTTTTCCACTTTGACAAACATTTCCAAAAACACCTTTTTTCCGAAGAAACGTTCGATATCCTTCCGGGCCATAGCACCTACTTTCTTCAATGCTTGCCCTTGATGCCCAATGATAATCCCTTTCTGGGTATCACGCTCCACGATGATCAGCGCCTTGATATGGATCAGCTCATCATCTTCCTTGAACAACTCGACGACCACTTCTACCGCATAAGGTATTTCCTTCTGATAATATAACAAGATTTTCTCACGAATGATCTCTGTCACGAAGAAACGGGCCGGTTTATCGGTCAAGGCGTCTTTCTCGAAATAAGGCGGGGAATCAGGCATCAACTCCTCCACCCGACGCTTCACGTAATCTATATTGAAATTCGAAAGCGCGGAGATCGGGATGATCTCGGCCTTCGGAAGCAATTCCTTCCACTGGGCCACGAGCTTCTCCAGCTCCGGCTGATTGGTCTGGTCGATCTTATTGATCAACAAGAGAACCGGACACTCTATGCTCTGTACCCGTGCTAGGAACTCGTTATTTTTATCAATCGTCTCGACGACATCCGTCACGTACAACAGCACGTCGGCGTCGCCTAAGGCGGATTGAGAGAAATTAAGCATGGATTCCTGCAACTTATAATTCGGCCGCAAGACTCCCGGCGTGTCAGAATACACGATTTGCATATCGTCGGTATTCACGATACCCATAATACGATGCCTTGTCGTTTGCGCCTTCGAGGTGATAATAGAGATCCGCTCCCCGACCAAACGATTCATCAACGTAGACTTACCTACGTTTGGGTTTCCAACGATATTGACAAAACCCGATTTATGCTTTTTTTCCATCATACCCCCATTTCAGATAAACCGCTCCCCACGTAAAGCCCGCTCCAAAAGCGGCAAGGATCAGGTTATCTCCTTTTTTCAATTGATTCTCCCATTCCCATAGACAAATAGGAATCGTACCGGCGCTTGTGTTGCCATATTTCTGGATATTGATCATCACCTTATCCATATCTACGCCCAAGCGTTTCGCCGTAGCGTCGATAATCCGCAGGTTCGCTTGATGAGGAACGATCCACGCGATATCATCATGCGTCAAGCCATTCTTCTCCGCGATCTCAGCGGCCACGTCCGCCATATAAGAAACTGCGTACTTGAACACCACACGTCCATCTTGATAAACGAAATGCTCACGGTTGTCCACCGTCTCGTGAGAAGGAGGATAAGCCGAGCCGCCCGATTTCATGATCAGATGCGGATAGCCTACGCCGTCTGTCCGTAAAATAGTATCCAAGACACCGAACTCCTCGGTAGTTGGCTCCAACAAGACCGCTCCGCAAGCATCCCCGAACAAAGGACAAGTAGAACGATCTTGATAATCTGTAATAGATGTCATCTTATCACCCGATACGACAACCACCTTCTTATAACGCCCCGAGCGAATATAATTAGCGCCCGTCTCCAAAGCATACAAGAAGCCTGCGCACGCACCTTGCATATCAAAAGTCATCGCATTCTTACAACCTGTATGATAAGCGATGATAGAAGAAGTTGTCGGGAAATGATGATCCGGGGTAGTCGTAGCGGTCAAGACAACCTCTACTTCTTCCGGATTCAGGTTCGTTTTCTCGAGCAATTGCTTCACGGCCTGTATACCCATGTAAGAGAGTCCTACGCCCTCCCCTTTCAATATCCTGCGCTCCTTAATACCCACACGAGTCATGATCCACTCATCCGTCGTATCGACCATCTTGGAAATATCCTCATTCGTCAATACATCTTCAGGAACGTATCCACCCACTCCTGTGATAACCGCATTTATCTTATCCATAACTTTAAAAATAAAAGGACTACTTATCCCAATTAAAAAAAAGCCCTAAAAAAAACTTTTAGGGCTATTTCTTTTGTTCATCAAACCATATAAGTTGACAAACTTACACAGCAGCTTCTTTTTCAATCGCTAATTTACCTCTGTAATAACCGCACTCACCACATACAGTGTGATAGATGTGCCATGCGCCACAGTTCGGGCAAATTGCCATTGTTGGAGCTACAGCCTTGTCATGAGTTCTTCTCTTGGCTGTTCTTGTCTTACCTTGTCTTCTTTTAGGATGTGCCATTGTTTTATTTATTTAATTGTTATCATTCTCTAGCAAACCTTTCAGAGCATCCCAACGAGGATCGGCAGGACTAGCGTTTCCGTCATCTTCCAACGCCAAATCATCACCTCCCATGTCATCCTCAAAATCGTCTTCGGTCTCATCCGAACTTCTGGCGGTATGTTTCTTCAATTTAGACGACATTGCCTTATTACATTTACCCGGCGCATGTACATGCTTCATGGGAACCGCCAAAGCGATAAACTCATACAGGAACCACGCCAAATTAATAGCGCCCTCCTCTTCCGGTATCACGACAACCTCATCACTCTCCTCGGCATATTCCTTGCCGAATTTTACCACCAGACGATTGTGGGTATCAATAGGAATTTCCATATCGTCCAAGCATCTATCGCATGGAACAACAACAACCCCTTCTATCTGAAAGTTCATCTCAAACATCATTGACGACCGTTTTACGGTAAGATGAACCTTCACTTTGCCCTTCTGGACCTCGGTTCCGTCAATGTCCACAAAAAACTTGTTCTCCAAAAGATACTCGAATTCGTGTACTCCCGGAGAGAGATTTTTCAAATCTACATTATATAATTTAAATTTCCCCAAAGCCTTTTAGTGTAAAAACCTTGCAAAGGTACGAAAAAACTAAATACAAAAACAATACCTTTATGCTTATTTTTTCCTATAATACGATTTAACCCTTATATTTCTTCAATTTTATACGAAAAGTCGTCCCTTTCCCCAACTCCGAACTCTTCACGAAAATCTTTCCTCCTTGGAAGGACTCGATAATACGCTTAACCAAGGACAAGCCTAGTCCCCAGCCACGTTTCTTGGTCGTATACCCCGGATTGAAAACCGTCTTGAATTTTGATTTTGGGATACCTTTTCCGGTATCTGCCAAATCGATCAGCACGACCTTCTCTCTTTCCTCTACTTTTAGCGAAATCTCACCCTGCCCCTCCATGGCGTCCACCGCATTTTTCGTCAGGTTCTCGATTACCCAAGCGAACAGGGAATCATTCATTAAGACCAATATCGGCCGCTCCGGCAAACACGTATTAATTTTCACCTTCGAGGAAATACGGGTCTCCATATATCCCAAAGCCGCACGGATGGATTCCACGATATTTGTCGGAACCGGATCTGGATCTGAACCGATTTTAGAGAAACGCTCCGCTATCGTTTGTAAGCGTTTCACATCCTTATCCATCTCTGTCAATAGAGAAGGATCTATATCTTTCGTTCGCAAATATTCAACCCAAGCGATTAGCGAGGATATAGGCGTTCCTAATTGGTGAGCCGTCTCTTTCGATAACCCCACCCACACTTTATTCTGTTCTGCCTTCTTTGTACTAGCCAAGGCTAAAAAAGCGATTAATATAAAAACAAATACAACTGATAATTGCGCATAGGGATAAACAAGCAGTCGCTTTAAGATAATCGAATCATCGTAATATAAATATTGGTAAGTACCATCCTCCATGTCAATTACGATCGGAGGATTTTTGGTTCTCAGTTCCTTAACCTTATTCGTCATGAACTGCGCTACATTCTTTTCCGGAATCTCTATATTATTGTAAGAAACCACGCTATCCGTCTCGCTGCATAATATAACAGGAATAGAAGTATTCCCTTGGATGATTTTTAGGATAAGATTCATATTAAGGCTTGGATTCTCACTGGTCATGACCCGGGTTGCCTCACTCCAAACCTCGATCTTCTGACGCTCTTCTCGGGCCAGATCTTTAATCAAGAGATCCGAGACTACCACAGAAGCCATAGCGATCAATACAGCGGCAAAAATAAAGCCTAATTTCCATCTTTGACGAGAATCATATATGCTGCTCATAAATCAGAATCATTCGGTGAATTCTTAATATAACGGCAAGATACGAACTTTATTGTTCCCGATTCAGCAAACAATGAAATCTCACCCAATTGTAGAGACGTAGCGTGCAGCGTCTCATCCCCTAGCAATAGTAACAATACTATCAGTCTGTAGTGAGCGAGGCACACCACGTCTCTACAACGGCTGGTGCCATATAACAAAAAAAGGAGCCAATCTTTCGACTGA
>NZ_FR885284.1:0-18991 GCF_000436315.1 Parabacteroides sp. CAG:2
AAACATACGATCCAAATTTATCGGGCATTATTTTGCAAGTTTTTTCGCATGAGGGGGATCGGGTACATTATAGTATAACACACACCAAATAATATAACACACACCAAAATTAATCTTACAAGAAGGAGAACACACAAAAATAACGACTGCTCAGGGAAACGATATAGTTGATATCCTTGCCATGCTAGTGGCAATACTTTGCCATATAGATGGCACGGCCTTGCCACACGGATGGCACAGCGTTGCCACCACAATGGCACAGCTGTGCCAAAGGAAAGAAAAATATTGGCACAACAAACAATTGATAAACAATTACATATCACTACAAACGTCTTCTCTGAGGATACTTATAAAAGACAGGAAGCTTAATACTTTACCTAGATATCGGAAACTCATCTATTTTTCATTAGACTAAACATCAAGTCATACAATATAGTCATTGAGTATCAATAACTAAAATCCGATAAACTTAAAGAAGAGTGTCCAATAAATAGACAGAGGTGTCCATTTATTGGACAGCTTCCAGACACACAACTAGCCATAACATACTGCAATGCACCAACTTACAACAAACGGCATACTTTTTGTATGAAAATCAACAACAATATTAAGAATCTTATATCAAACGTTATGAATTATCTACTAAACATCAAATCTTTCACAAAATTTTTGAGCAGAAATAAATTGTACACAATCATCGAGATACTTGGATTATCTATCTCCCTTATGTTCGTGATACTTATTGGTATCTACACAAAGCAAGAGCTATCCGTGGATAGTTTCCAAAAAGACGCAGACCGGATCTATGTACTTGGTAACGAATCTTTCATGATCTCGGCTTATGGTATAGGAGAACGTTTGATGACACAATTCCCAGAAGTGGAGAAAGTAATGACAGTCTCTTCCAACTTGCCGTGGGGTGGCATAGAAGCTTTACCCATTACGTGGCAAGACAAAAAAATAAACGCAAAAATACAATACACCTATGAAGATTTCTTTGACTTTTTCTCGTTCGATTTAGTTACGGGATCTAAAAGTCAAGTTCTGTCCGATAAAAACTATGCGGTTATCTCCGATTCCTTCGCTAAAAAATTTTTCGGAGACGCAAATCCTATCGGACAAACACTTCAAATCAGTCCATCTATCTCAATAATCGTAAACGGTATCATGAAAGATATGCATAATTCCGTAATTCCTTACTGCGATATATTAGCGAGAGTAGAGAAATTAACGGAAATGTACCCAGAAATGGATAAAGAGAACTATAGCAACTGCTACAATTCCCTCGTATTCCTTCGAACCCAAAAAGGCTCAGACCTACTATCAAAGACTAACGATATGGCATCTTTCTTCAAAGGATTCTATTGGCCTTATGAACGAGATCAAGTCAAAGATGTCGTAGTAGTTCCTTTGCGAAAAGCCTATTTTATAGAAAAGGCACAATATTCAATGCTGGAGAATGGTGATTGGGACTTTGTTATTATACTTATTTCTGTAGGAATTGTCATATTATTTTTCGCCATCATCAACTACGTGAACCTGACTGTCGCCCAAATCGGATCCAGAGCCAAGGAAGCCGCTATCCGCAGCCTGTTGGGTTCTACGAAAAAAGAACTTTTTACCCGATTAATCCTAGAATCTATCCTTTTAAGCCTAGTATCCTTCTTAATCGGTTTATTCTTGGCCACTTTAGCCATTCCATACGCAAATCAATTGTTAGAGGCTCATATTAATTTGCCCGGAGCGGTCACGCCGATAAATATCTTATTAGGTATATTACTCATTTTATTGCTGGGATGCGTCTCTGGTATCTTACCCGCTATCCATATCACACGGGCAAAAGCAGTGGATGTAATGAAAGGTAGTTTCCGTATGCAGACTAAAATGACGTTCAGCAAATTTTTCATCACCTTTCAAAATGCCATAACAATCGCGTTAATCGCGACCTCCCTAACGATGGTACTGCAAATTAATTACTTGATAAAAGCCCCTTTGGGATATAACACTCAAAATATTATCGATATCCCTATCGGGATGGAAGAATTAAAGCTTAAAGAGCTAAACAACACCCTCCTTGGGGAGCTCAAGCAATTGGCTTGTGTAAACAAGGTCGGATGCGCCCGAAGCACCCCTTTCAAAGTTGGAAATAACTATACGATGGAGATCAACGGAAATCTCGTGAGCCTGCAAGGCTTCGTCATGGACACGACCAGTCTTCATATCCTAGGTCTGAAAATATTAAAAGATAATCATTTAGCCACAGGAGAAGGTTGTTTCCTTACCGATGCGGCCTTCAAGGCGATGGGAATCGGCGAGGATGCGAAATCGTTCCCATTCTTCGGAAATCCCCGGATGATCGCCGGCAAAATACAAGATTTCCAACTCAACAATATCACGATGGCCAATCCTCCGATCTTCGTCCAACTAGATAAAACCGAGAATATCCCCACCGAGAACCTCTTGGTAGAGATACAAGGAAATACTTTCGAGGCATATAATAAAGTCAAACAGGTTTACGAAAATATCACTCAACTAGAATTCCCCGGTAAATTCATCGACCGTCAGATAGAGGAATCATTTGCCACACAGCAAAGAATATTGAAAATCATAAGCCTTTTCGCCTTTGTGGCTATTGTCATCTCACTTTTAGGGCTATTGGCGATTTCTACTTATTTCATCCAACAAAAAGCCAGGGAAATCGCTATCCGGAAAATATTCGGATCGAACGGGACGCTAATACTTTATAAATTGATATGTACATTCATCCGCTACGTAGTTATAGCGTTTATAATCACGACCCCAGTTATGGTATATACCATGCGACAATGGCTCTCGAACTATTCCTATAGAATATCATTAAGTCCGTTCATTTTCATATCAGCCGGATTATTTTGCTTGATTATCTCTTTCTTGACCGTATTCTGGCAAAGTTACCGGGCAGCAAATCAAAATCCGATTGAAAATGTAAAGACAGAATAAGAATCTGCCGTTTTTTTTCATATATTTGAGGTCTCATCTAAATATAAACAAATAATGAAGCACTTGAGTTCCTCTATTTTATTGGGGCTTGGGTTGTTTTCCTTCTTCTCCTGTAAAGAAGCGACAGCGCCCGCCCCTATCCTGCCCGTTCCCACGCCGGCACAAGTTGAATGGCATAAGATGGAAACATACGCCTTTGTCCATTTCGGATTAAATACGTTCAATGATCTGGAATGGGGTTACGGAAATACTCCCGCCTCCACATTCAATCCAACGGATCTGGATTGCGATCAATGGGCGCAAACAATCAAAGCCGCCGGATTGAAAGGCGTAATCTTAACCACCAAGCATCACGACGGTTTCTGTCTATGGCCTACCGCCACAACCGAATATAGCGTAAAGAATTCTCCTTGGAAAGATGGCAAAGGGGATATGGTAAAAGAACTATCCGACGCTTGTAAGAAACACGGGCTGAAATTCGGTGTCTATCTCTCCCCTTGGGACAGAAACAGTGAGAATTACGGACAACCGGGATATGTAGAGAAATTCCATGCCCAATTACATGAATTAGTCTCCAACTATGGCCCGTTGTTCGAATACTGGTTTGATGGGGCAAACGGTGGCAATGGCTGGTATGGCGGCACGAATGAAACCCGTGCTATAGACGCCAAGACCTATTATCAATATGAGCGGGCACGAGACACGATCAAGGCGCACCACCCGGACATCATGGTTTTCGGAGGGACAGTACCCGATATCCGCTGGATCGGTAACGAGGAAGGTTGGGCCGGTGATACCCAATGGAGCATCTTCGCCCCGGAACCCTCCATGCCTACTTTCCAACAGAGTGTATGGGGAGATGAGAACGGACCGATGTGGCTAGGTGGAGAATGCGATGTATCTATCCGTCCGGGATGGTTCTATCACTCTCGGGAAGATCACCAAGTCAAATCTCTGGCAAAATTAGTCGATCTTTATTACCGAAGCGTCGGGCATAACGCCAATTTCCTATTGAACTTCCCCGTAGCGTTGAACGGAAAAATAAGTCCGGTAGACTCCGCCCGTGCCGTACAATGGTATCAAACCATCCAAAATGACTTTAAGGAGAATCTGTTGAAAGGATGTTACGTACAAGCGAGCAATAAAAGAGGACGTAATTTTAGTCCCAATAAGGCAGTAGATGGGGATTGGGATACCTATTGGGCTACGGACGATGGAGTAACCAGTGGTTCATTGACTTTCACGTTAACCCATCCTACCGATGTAAACCGCTTGGTAATACAAGAATATATCCCATTAGGACAACGAGTACGCTCGTTCAATATCGAACTCGAGCAAGGGGGTAAATGGATTCCGGCACAGACTGTGGATTCTACGACAACTGTCGGCTATAAACGAATTGTCCGTTTCCAGACCGAGAAAGCGGAGAAGATACGCATCAACTTCACGGACGCCCGCGGGCCGCTTTGTATCAATAACGTGGAGGCATACCTTGCCCCCGCCTTGGTGACCGAGCCAACGATTGCCCGTAATATCAATGACGAGGTAACCATACAGGCCGGGGATAAAGGCTCCGAGGTTCATTATACCACCGACGGTTCAGATCCGACCAAGGACTCACCGCTTTATCAGGCGCCATTCGCTTTCGCTCAAAAAGGAACTGTCAAGGCGATTGCCTATGATCCGACTTTCGATACAGTCAGTCCGGTTTCCGCGCAAACGTTCGATATTCCTGCTTGTGATTACACGATCGTATCACCGAAAGATGAGAAAACCAGCCTGATCCTAGACGGAAACGGCTACACAACCTACTATTTGCCACAAGGGAAACAAGAGTTAGTCGTACAATTAGCGAAAGAAATGCCTATATCCGGATTCCGCTACACCCCGAACCAAGGACGTGACGCAAGCGGTCATATCTCCAACTATCAATTATATATTAATGGAAAGAAGGTGGCCGAAGGCGAATTCTCCAATATCAAGGCTAACCCGATCGAGCAAGTCGTACATTTCCCGATAACGAAAGGTAACCAAATCCGTTTGGTCGCAACCCGTATCGTAGATAATAAAAAGCAAGCGGGTATCGGTGAATTCTCGGTAATTACGGAAAAATAAAGAATATCTAATAAAAGCAGAAGGGACCGCCTCGAAAGTTTAATTTCCAGAGGCGGCCCCTTTTAATTATTTATCAATCTTTTATTTATCCTTGAAGGTACCGGTTCATTTGCTTATACACGGCACGTATATTTAATGGTTTAGATATATGAGCGTTCATACCAGCCTCCCTACTTTTCTGCACATCCTCAGCGAAGGCGTTGGCTGTCATAGCGAAGATAGGAACCTTTTGAGCATCAGAACGCCCTAATGCACGAATACATCGGGTAGCCTCATAGCCATCCATATGAGGCATCTGCACATCCATCAATATCAAATCATAATATCCTTCGGCAGACTCCTTAAACATCTCTACGGCCTGTACCCCGTCCTCAGCACTCTCCACCGACGCACCGGTAACTCCGATCAATTCCTCCGCTATCTCCCGGTTAAGCTCATTGTCCTCAACCAATAAGATCCGTTTACCTTTGAAGTCATAATCAACAGCATAACAATCCTTCGCAAGGTCATTCCTCCCATTAATATCGGAAAAACGAGTGGGCTTACCCGATTCCTTTATTTTGCCGAAAGGCAGATCAACGGTGAATGTACTGCCACTCCCCTGCACGCTCGTCACATGTATGCCACCACCCATCAACCCTGTGAAACGCTTAACGATAGAAAGCCCTAATCCTGTACCTCCATATTTATAAGTAACATCCACATTTTCCTGTTCGAACGATTCGAAGATTTTATCATAATTCTCCTCGGCTATACCACATCCCGTATCGATTACCTCGAAACGAAGGTAAACATTCTCTTGATCCTCACCTGTTTTAGATACCCGAAGTTTAATCATTCCCTTGGCCGGCGTAAATTTCAGCGCATTCGATAACAGGTTGGAGAGAACTTGATTCAAGCGCAAGGAGTCTCCTATAATCTGTACTTCCAGATCACTAGCCAATATCGTCTCATAGCTGATCCCTTTACTCTTGGCCTGCTCGCCATACAGATTTTCAAGGTCCTGCAAGAATGCCCGGAAATTAAAGCTCTCATGTCGAAGTTCCACTTTTCCGCTTTCTATCTTCGACATATCCAGCACGTCGTTAATGAGAGCGAGAAGATGCTTGGAAGACATGATTACTTTCTCTAGGCAATCCTTTATCTTATCGGTATTATCTATGTTTTGCATGGCGATAGTACTCATACCTACAATTCCGTTCATCGGCGTACGGATCTCATGACTCATCCGGGAAAGAAACTCGCTCTTCGCCAAGTTAGCCGCCTCAGCCCGTTTCAGGTTGCCCTGTATCACGGTCGCTTTCATCCGGGCCCCTATAGCCAGCAGTAATGCCGTAAATAGCACCGACAGGACAAACATCACGATAAACATAAATTGTAAGGGATTCGCATATATAAAGTCCGTAAGAGAGAATTCATTCACGCCGATAGATTCCAGATTCCGATTGCGTATAACAGTCCTCTCGGACTCAGAAAGATTATTGATCGCCTTGTTGAGTACGGTTAATAAATCCGGGTCAACTGGGGTAGGTAACGCTAAACTTATCGCACTCTGATCATTGACCAATGTCACAGGAGCAAGATTGGTGAAATGATAACGCGAAATATCCTGTTCCATTTTAGAGGACAATCCATAGATAAAATCAGCCTCTCCGCTATTGACAGCGGCTAATGCCTCCTTAATGCCCGGATAGGACCGAATCTTCTCCGCAGATATGCCACTTGGAAATCGCTGACTTTCCACCAAAGCACCAACCAAACCCGGAGCGGGATAACTACAGGCTTTATTGCGTACTATGATATTGTTCGCACTCACATAAGAGGCTGAAAGCGCAAGCCCTAGCTGGGCCGCATCGTTCTCATCTCCCAAGAAAAAGCCTAAGATATCAGCTTTCCCTCGTTGTACCAGATGGACCGCATCACTATAATTCTTCGCATACACATACGAAAAATCCAAACCGGTAAAGTCCTTGATCTTATCCAATATATCCACCATGATACCGACATGGTTCTTCTGGGAGGTTTCTTTACAATAAAAGGGATACCAATTCTCCGGAACGGCTACCGTGATCGTTTTCCTTTTCTTGACATATTCCAAGTCCCGGTCACTAAATTGGACATTTACAAGTCGGGCAGGAAAGTTAGCGGCATAACGCTCTGCCGCAAAATTTGGATTAGCATCCAATATCCGTTCCAAAGCCATATTCAAACCATCCAATACTTCCTTATTACCCGGATTGGTTACGATATAATAGGGTTGAGAATTATAGGTAACGATTACCCGTAAAGAATCGTGATTGTGAATAATGCCACTCAACAGCAAGTCTATCTCTCCATTCATTAAATAAAAATATAATTCCCCGTCGTTCTTCTGTATATCTTTCAAGCTGTAATATCGTAATTTACAGTCTAATCCATTGATAGCCAAAAACTCCTTGAGGCGGCGAATATTTTCTTTAGCATTCTCATATACACCTATGGTTTTCCCGTTCATACTCTCCAAATCATAACTATGGATAGTACGATCATCAGAACGAGCAAGCAACAAGGAACAGCTATATCCCATATTATAATCCGGATAAGCATAATATTTCTCTAAACCGGGTATATAATAGTTTCCACCCATCAATTCATACTGACCTGCGATAAATTCATTTAACATGGCTTGCCCGTTCGTATCAATATACTCGTATTCCCAACCGGTATATTTGGCAATCTCATTGAGATAGTCTACGAGCATACCATGACGACTACCGTCCTCCGCCGTCCAACTCATGCCTACCACCTGCGGAAAGGCAACCCGGAGCACACGTTTTTCACTTGTCCGTGCTAACGCAGACAAATGAAACGCCAGCATTATAAATACTAACAAACTTATAGTTATACCATGACCCACATATCTCAGAAGTAAGTTCATTATAATGTATATCTTTTATTATCGGCTTTCCCGATGATAACAACCCCTAGACCTCTCCGCAAAACAACGGTTTATTTAGGATAATGCCTATTCATTCTGGTGAACAAAGCTTTTGCGTACCCCAAAACAGAGTACGCAAATATACTACATTTTATATCACAGCGGATTATAAAATAATTGATTTTTAAGAGAAGATACTATAAAAACAGAAGGGACCGCCTCGAAGGTAAAACACCTCGAAGCAGTCCCTTTCCTAAATCCCAACAAACTTTTATCCCATCGAACTATTGATTACCTGTGTGGTTTTCTCAAAACTCTTCTTTAAGACCTCCTTTACATCCATGGTTTCCCAATATCCCTTATTAAAAAGCTCTACGGATAACCCACCCCGGAAACCGGAATCGTATAGCAAAGGAAGTACCTTATTAAACGGGCAAATACCATCTCCCGGAAACACCCGATCCGAATCTCTCAACTCCGTACGAGGAGGCAATTCCGGATAATCGTTGATATGAAAAACCGGAAGGATCTTACCATTTATCAAGCGTAAACTATCAAAACTATTTCCTCCTCTGTACAAATGGTAGAAATCCAATAAGACAGAAGCCCGCGAATGCCCGGAGGCGATCGCTATCGCCATGGTATCCGATAATTGATTCAGAACCCCGGCTCCCCATAGTTCCAATATCGGAGTGACACCCATCTCATCCCCTAAATCCAGTATCGCCCGATAGCGTTCGGAATACTCCGGCAACCGTGTACGATCCAGTTGAGTAACTCCTTGAGCAGGAGCGGCGATAAATTTACCGCCCAATCCCGCTACCATCTCCATATCATGCCGCATTTGGTTTAGCCCTTCCTTCCGTTTCGAAGGATCATCGGCAAACCACGAGGCAAAACCGATCATATTCTCCAATAAAAGTCCGGAACCTTCCAGCTGACGCCTGAGTGTCTCATAAGTTCCCCCTTGCTTTACGAACGCATCCACATCACGGGTCCATAACTCAATTCCCTCAAAACCAGCCTCGGCACATAAGTCAATCTGTTTTTGAACAGGAAGTTTATAACCCGCTATCGTAGAGACATTGAGACAGACACGGAAAGGACGTTTCGAAGAGGATGCTTCGGGTGATGGCTCCTCTTTTTTCTTCGGAGCGCAAGAAGCCAAGCCTGCGAACGTACTGCCCAAAACCGCCAGACCGGTAGTCCGAAGCATATTACGTCTTGAAATCTTTTTCTCAAGCATAACACTCTCGTTTTAAATTAAACCTCCAAAGATTTACGGGCCTCCCGGTCCGGATCATTCCGAGCCTCACACGTATTATTCAAGATCATCACCTCTCCATTTTCTTCCGTGTATTTCGGCCAAACGGGTAACTCTCCTCCGTTCGGATCTCCTGTCCGCATGAAATTCAACAAAGCGCCAGACATCTTATCTGACAACGCACGAGGTACCTTACCTCCACCCGTATGAGTAAACATCCGATCCGTATTTTTAAACCAGAAACAGATATCCGAGCAATGGAACGCACGCATACGGTTATTAAACAAGGGCGGACACCAGCCAAACCAAGCTACATACACAGGCTGGCCTTGCTTTAATTTTGCGTTAGCCGCCTCAACCACTCGTTGACGGGAAGACAAAATCATCGCCCAAAGCTCCATCGGAGTCTTATCCGGGAAATTCTTGGCGAAAGCCTTCACGATCGATTCCGCTTTATCACCATATTGACTTCTCAGTTTCTCGATCACACCGTCTTGAGTGATTTTTTCCAAGGCCGCATCCGCCCTGTTCGGGTTCCATTCATGGAAAGTCGTACAGAATATCATCGGGACGACAGGAGACTCCAAATGGCTCTCACCGGAGTAGAATACACCGGCCGGAATATTCCGGTCATCAGCAACAGGGCCAAAAGTCCGTCTCATGCTAATCCCTTGATCTTCCCAGCACTTTTTACAAGCCCTATCCGCTATATCCAAATATTCCCGCCAAGGTATTCTTTGCAATTTATCCAGTTGGGAAGCAGTCAGCCCCGCTTCTCTCAAAATATATTCTCCCACCTTCCGGGTCATCACCTGATCGGAAGCTCCTACCGTAGATCCACTTAAAGCCACGGCTCTATGGATCAAACCTTTTGCCGCCGGCATAGCGGCTACTGTACAGACCTTAGAACCTCCTCCGGATTGTCCCATAACCGTTACGTTCCCGGGATCTCCACCGAAATTGGCGATATTATCATGAACCCATCGCAAGGCGGCAATAATATCTAACATCCCCACGTTTCCGGAATCCTTATACGCTTCTCCACCAACACCAGATAAGTCAGAGAAGCCAATCGGCCCCAACCGATGATTAATGGAACAGAATACGATATCTCCTTCCCGGCTTATATTCTCTCCATGATATCCATCCTGCTCGATCCCACTACCATTTGTAAAACCACCGCCATGCAGCCACACCAATACGGGACGTTTCTTACCATCCGCAATGCCCGGTGTCCATACATTTAAATATAAGCAATCCTCACTCACATCCCAGTAGTTCCAATGATCGGCAAAAGTTCCGTAATTATTGGGCCACCGGTTCTCCATACGTTGCGGCGCCGTATTCCCATAAAAAACCGCCGGTCTCACATCTGTCCACGGCTCTGGCTTTTGGGGAGGCATAAAGCGATTTTTTCCCGACGTATCAGCCCCATAAGGAACTCCCAAGAACGTATATACATGATTCAGCAGATATCCCTGCACCTTCCCATACTCTGTCTGGGCGATGGCGATATCGTCACCGATAAATAAAAACTGTCCATCCTCTCCTTCCTTGACGTTTTGTTTAAGGGAGGAATCCCCGGACGGGGCACATGAGGAAGCCGTTACCAAGCTTCCCATGCTTAAAGAGGCTGTGCCCAGTCCTAGGTTTTTCACGAATTGTCGTCTATCCATATGCATAAAAACACAACTATTAATATCCCGGATTCTGTTTCCAAGATTGGTTTTTCGTAATCTGATCGTATGGTATCGGGAATAAATCACGCGAATTATTATTCAAGGCTTCCTTAAATGTCCAGCTACCTTTAGCGAACTTATCCCAACGAACCAAGTCTTGACGACGCCAACCTTCCCACGCAAATTCACGGCCACGTTCATTGATCAACTCATCCAACGTTAATGTTTCCGGAGTATACACGGGCTGATTTGCCCTTTCACGTATTAACTGGAATGCAGGTTCCGCACATAAAGCTGATAAAGTAGCGGCATTACCACCTCTCAAAATAGCTTCAGCCTTCATATAATAGATATCGGCTAAACGATATAAAACAAAATCATTGTTCATATTACCAGTCATACCCAACTCATATTCATACTTCTGAATACGAGCGCCTTCCCAACGATAAGCGGCATTAATAGAAGATACCTCAATAGTCAATTCCAATTGTTTTCCCGGATTATCACCATCCTCAACAGGCTCTCCCGTGACCTTATCATAAATCAAACCGTAAATAAAAGTCGCCTTTTTCCGAGTATCGTCATCTTTATATAAAGCAAGGAAGTCCGGAGTAGCGCAACCTCCATTCCAACCGCCCACATTTATACCCCACATCTGGCGAGACTTGGGATGTCCGGAGAATTTATGGAAATGAAACTCGTAGTCTCCATTTGAATTGATACCATTTTGCATCGGTACCACGAAAATATTTTCTTTACAAGACTCATTCGCCACTTTAAATGGAGCGGAGAAATCAGATACGACCTCATAATATCCAGAGTTAATCACTTTATCGCAATACTCTATCACTTTATTCATATCGTCCTTATCGTAAGAAGAGGCCCCTTTGAACACCTTTGCGTTCAAATATAGTTTTGCCAACATCGTATAAGCCATCGATTTCGTACATCTTCCATAATTCTCGGCAGACGGAGCGTCATCCAAATATTCCATATTATCTAAGATACAATCTACGACTTTCTGATAAAGCTCAGGACGGCTTGTCTGAGGAGAAGCCGTGATTTCACTCTCATATGTATCGATATAAGGAACATTCCCAAATAAATCCAGTAAGATAGAATAATAGAAACATCTCAAGATGACAGTCTCCGCACGATATTTATTATAGATATCGACATCCATCTCCTCTTTATATGTATCCAAGTCGTAAACCACACGGTTACATGTCGTTATTCCAGAAAATACGGAAATCCACACATTATTCAATGCATCCAGATTGTATTGCCATTGATGACGATGGAAATCCTGCCATACCCCTCCGTCATACCAGTCATTACCCGGCGCACGAGTCGGAACAACACATTCATCCGAGGAAACAGTCTGCAACCCCCATACTCCCCAGTGATTCTGATAAGCCTGCAATTCCGCATAGGCAGCACCTACCGCTTGCGGAATCAAAGAAGGATCCGCATAAAAGTCATTTGATACCATTTGTCCCGTCGTATCTTCATCCATATCCGTACAAGAAGGAGCGATAACCAAGAAACAAATCATTGATACTATATATATTAAACTATATTTTTTCATAACCTTCGATATTTAGAGTATCCATTAAAACGTAACATTCAAACCAAGAATAAAAGAACGGCTAGCCGGATAATAACGAGTCCTCTCAATACCCATATTATCTAATCCTACCATATCAACCTCCGGGTCGATGCCCTTATAGCCAGTGATCGTAAACAAGTTCTGACCAGTCAAGTACAAACGTAAGTTTTGCATGAAACCTAATTTCTTCACCGGTACATTATAACCCAATGTGATATTGTCCAACTTCACAAAAGAACCATCCTCCAAATAATAACTAGAGGCTTGAGCCGCATCTTGCAACGGGATATCCATTACCGAAGCCAACATATTCTTCTCCTTTCCAGCCACATTCCGATTCTCCAATGCCATACGGCTTACATTATATACATCATTGCCTACGACAGCACGGAATGTAAACGATAAATCGAAGTCACGATATTTAAACTCGTTAGTCCATCCTGCTATAAAATCAGGTTGCGCATTACCTACGATCTCACGATCCTCATTATATGTAAAGTCACCACTACCATCAACATCCTTGAATTTCCATTTACCATCTTCCGTAAATCCCTCGAATACCGGCAAATAAAAATCACCGACCTTGCCACCCGGGACCAAACGAATCAATGGAGTCGAGTTCATACCTCCTAAATCACCATCCGACAAATAACCGGTCTCAATCCAGTCTGTTTGGAAAGTCTCATTACTTAATTTGTCCAATTTATTCGTATTGAATGAGAAGTTAATAGAACTAGTCCACGAGAAGTTTTTACTCTGCACTGGGGTTCCGGAAACAGAGAATTCCAGACCTTTACTTGTAGCATCACCCACATTCGCCAACATAGAAGAATATTGGTAAGGAGGAGTCGGGACCTTATATTTATACAACAAATCTGAAACCTTACGGGTATATAAATCAACGGTCACGTTCAAGCGGTTATTCAACGCTGCAAAATCAACACCTAGATTCCATTCGCCTTTCCGCTCCCATTTCAAATCCGGATTCTGGTTCTGTGTCGGCCCATAAGCATTGATCCATTGTTTAGAAGAATGATCATAAAAACGGCCTACCACTCCCATCATTGGCAAAGACAAATAATTATCTGAAGGCATATTTCCTGTCACGCCATATCCCAAGCGCAATTTCAAATCGTTAATCCAGCTAGCGCTTTCCATAAAAGCCTCATTACCGATAGACCAACCGACACTTACCGCAGGGAAAGTTCCCCATTTATAATCCGCACCTAAACGAGTAGAACCCTCACGTCGTACAGACGCTGATAACAAGTAACGATTTCCCCAGTTATAATTTACACGGCCGAAGAACGAAACCAAATTATCTTGAGAAACCGAACCATCCATCATGCTTTGGCTAGGGTTATTAATCAAGTTACTACCCGCACCCAAATTATAGTAAGAATATACATCCGAATCAAAATTCGAGTTGTTCATGCTAAATGACTCCCGATAGTTATGCTCATAGGTATACCCACCTAATACCACCAAATGATGTTCTCCAAAAGATTTTACATAGTCGATCGTCGTCTCCAGTGTTTTATTAAAACGAGTATTAAAACTCCGAGACGCTGACCCGAAACTAGAAGTGTTAAATACCTCTCGTGAGGTATAAGTACCTTTATTTATATCAGAGTATTTCAATGAGCCAAAAACTTGCGCACGAAGTCCTTCCAAAATATTCCAAGTTACACGAGCAGACCCTTGGAAAAGTCCGCCTTTTGTACGACGGTCACGCTGCATAATATAAGCCACCGGATTTGAATATCCTTGAATATCCAGCGCATAATACCCTCCGGCATCTATCGTTCCCGTCTCGTCGTATACGGGTGCCGTAGGATTATAATAATACGCATGCTTAAAAGCGGAATAATCATCATAGCTGGAATTCTCACCTTCCCGGTCAAAACGACGATAAGTAGCGTCGTATGCTATTTGAATCTTTTTATCGAATAAATTCTGATTAGCGGAAAAACGAGCGATCATCTCATTGAACCCAGACTTAAGAGCGATACCTTGGTTATTTCGATAAGATACAGAAGCCCGGTAATTAAAATCGGTCGTACCTCCTGTCAATGCCAAGTTATGCGAATGAGAGAACGGAGTTCGGGTAATCTCATCCATCCAATTCGTATCATATCCCCGGTCGTTTCCCCCATTTGCCAAAAACTGGTCACGATCCATGACTTCCAATTGATTGGCTATGGAAGAGATAGACATATATCCATTGTAGGTAACGCTCATCTTCCCGGCAGAACCTCGTTTTGTCGTAACCAAGATAACGCCATTCGTTCCACGGGTTCCATATATCGCCGCCGCTGAACCATCCTTCAATACATCGATACTTTCAATATCATCTTGTGGGATAGCGGATAAATCCCCTTGAGGAATACCATCAATGACGATCAACGGAGAAGTATTACCGGTTAAGGATGAAGTTCCGCGTAATTGGAACTTATACTCTCCATTCGGGTCGCCGGCATTTGGTTTGGATATATTCAAACCTGCCACTTTACCTTGCAACATTCCCATTGGGTCAGACTGTACGCCCTTGATCAAGTCTCCCTCTTTCAAGCCTGCTACAGAGCCGGTCAATTCTTTCTTTTTCTGAGAGCCATATCCCACGGCTACCACTTCTTGAAGTCCGATACTTTCTTCCTCCAAGCTCACATTTATCGTGTTCTTTCCATTTACCGGAATCTCTGCGGTCTTATATCCAATATAAGAAACGATCAATACGGCATTTGATGATACATTCGAGATCTGATACATACCGCTTATATCAGAAATCGTACCGTTAGTCGTTCCTTTCACCGCTACATTGGCGCCAATGATCGGTTCGCCTGTCATAGATTCCTTTACAACTCCTTTTACTGTAATCGTTTGCGCCATCATGGGAAAGAATAACGCCAAACTAACGATCAAAAACAGGACCTTTCGAAGCCATACTTTCTTTTTTTGATTTTCCATAACTCATTCATTTAAAGTTGACATTGTTTTTACAAAAAACGACCGGAGATCTCAATGTGCTGTAATTCAATTCGTATGGTAATGGTTATATATAATAGAGTATTAAAATCCACCGGTCGTTGTTTTTAAGCATTCAATCGCATTAAACTTTCGGGAATTGCCACGGGCTTCTATAGCTCCGCTTCAAATACGCGTCCGCTTTCGGATTATCCACAAACTTACGAGCTTGCGGATCATACACAACACGAGTTCCCGTCAAATATGAGATATTGGCCATATGCGCCAGGATCGTCGCGAAAGCCCCTTTCTCGATCGGGCTGTTCGTCTCAATCGATTTATTCAATATACACTTACACCAATTCGTCGCATGCGCCTCAACACCGCCATCCTCGAACTTCCCGACAAGCTGGGAACGGTCAGTTAACAACTCACCCTCCCGGTTCTTCTCTGGAATCAATTCATAGCCTTCTCGATTACATACCAAGGTGGCTTTACTTCCTACCCAAGCTACTCCTTGATTCCGATTATACAGGTGAGCAACCTGTTGTGCCCACTCTATATGGAAATTCTTATATTGGAAAATCGTTGTCTGGCAGCTGGGAGTCTCATTGAAAGAGGTAGGATCTTTATAAGCCGTAGAGAATACCGCCTCCGGATATTCACGGTCACACAATCCTAACGCTTTCAATCCATCGAACGCAGAGTCTATCCAATGCACTCCCCAGTCGGTTTGCTGGCCGCCTCCATAATCCCAAAAGCCGCGCCATCCACGGAAACGATAATTATTAAATGGGCGCTCGGGAGCCGGACCCAACCACATATTGTAATCCAATGTAGAAGGAACCGGAGAATCCGCAACTGCCGGACGTGGATCCGTCGATTGGCAAAGCCATATCTGAACTTTATAAACATCCCCCAACACACCGGATTTCAATATCTCATTAGCCGCCAAGAAATAGCGTTGGCTGGTCTGCCATAAGCCTGTTGTCACCACCCCTTTATATTTCTTTTGGAAATCCATCATCGAATGGCATTCCGGAATCGAATTAGCAACCGGCTTTTCCACATAGATCGCCTTGCCCGCTTTTAATGCCTCTGCGAAGATGTAGGCATGCCAATGGTCCGGTGTTGCGATAATGACCCCGTCGATATCCTTATTTGCCAAGACTTCCCGGAAGTCACTATATGCCTTGATCGAGGTCGTTTGATTCGGAAAGTCTTTTTTGAAACGTGCGATCTGCTCATCAAGTCTCACTTTGTTCACGTCGCACATGCCCACACAATGTACCCACGGATTATCAGTCAAAGCCCCTTGCAAATCACGGCATCCCATGCCGACACCTATTACTGCGATATTCACCCGCCCTTTTATAGTCTCTTCCTTATGAGAGACGGTAGGAGCTGCCGATGCCAAAAGAGGTGAAATACCTAAGCCGGCGGCCAACATCGTCGAGTTCTTTAAAAAATTCCTACGTGTAGTCATAAATCATTTTTTTAAGGTTATACAATCTATAAATTTCGAATCCATATATTACGGAAAGCCACTTCCACTCCATGATCCTGTAAGCTTAATGGCAGACGGCCATGCGCTACATATTTAGGTAAACCGGTATATGGGGTCGTTCCTTTCAGTATATAATTATTCTGTACCACGACTCCGTTCAATACCACAGTGATCATAGCGGGAGATTCCAATTCGTCGTTTGTCCCGAAACGGGGAGCTTTCCAATAAATATCATAAACCTGCCACTCATTTGTCTTCGTGAAAGCATTTACCAACGGTGCGCTTTGCTTATAAATACTGCCGACCCAGCCATTCACATACGTAGGATTATCCTCACAATCCAAAACCTGCACCTCATAACGGCTTTGTAACATAATGCCACTATTTCCTTTCATCTGTAATGTATTATCCTTTCCCGGTGTAGGGGTCTTGAACTCGATATGTAACTGGCAATCTCCAAAATAATCTTTTGTCCGGATCGATCCGGTCCCGGAAGCCACAATCATCGCCCCATCCTTTACGGTCCATTTAGCGGGACCTCCATCTTTTCCCGCAGATTCCCACATAGAAAGATCTTTTCCATCAAACAGGATGATCGCATCGGAAGGAGCACCAGTTCCGACACCCGGCTTTACCTTAGGAGGAACCGGATAATACCATTCAGTACTCTCAGGTTTCCATCTTTCCGGTGGTCTTTGTTGTTGATTACTTTGTTGGGCACTCATAAAAAACGCTCCACATAAAAGACTGATAAGAACAATCATTTTTTTCATGCTACATAGTATTAAATTAATGTTTCTGTTTTCGCTCTATGAACAAGCAGTAGCAAATGTATCACGGATATGAAGAATCCTCTTTTTCTATTTTATCAAAATCGTTTCCGATTGTCGCATAATACAAGTTCCAGCCTGTCCCCCCCGGTCATTGAGAAAATCGTATCAAGAATGAGACAATTTTACATGGCGAAGTAAGCCATACCCTTCCGTCATATTCCGTCTTCTCTCCCGGATTTCTTCCAAGGTTTGTAAATTCCCGATAGAAGGCATCTCATTTCGTCTAGCGTTATCCAAGAATTTCCACGCATACTCGGAAGCGATAGCGGAATCACGCATCAGTGGTAGGCGGGAATGAAAAACTCCGGTCCGTACGGAATCTGCGAACAAATCACATAGCGTACTTATATTTTTCCCTCCATAGGGCTTCTCGATCCGGTGTGTTTCATTAACACCTCTCAACTCCACGACCGCAGTCTTAAAATCATGACTCATCCGGGCGATTCCTTTCGTTCCTATTACATCTATGTAAGAGTTATGCGTTTGGTCTTTCGATAATTGTCCATACACATGCCCTTGTGTTATATCAAATACCACCCCGTTCTCAAATGTCCCGTGACATTGCAACCACCAAGGTTCGGGATAATCCCACATCCGGATCGCCTGCGCATGCCATGTCTTATACTCGCATCCGGCATACCACCGGGAAATGTCCACATAATGCATTCCGCAATCATGAAAAGACGGACCTTCATATTCATGACCTTCACCCGGAGCCAACCCCGGAGTCATATGGCAAATGCGAATGATCGCCAAATCTCCGATCTCTCCTCTCCGGATAAATTCTTTAATCGTATTATGGTACCAAGAATTACGCAAATACAAATTAACGGTCGAGAACAAACTTGAGTTTTCCACGCATTTCACGACTTCCCATTCATGCTCGATCGTATCTGCGACCGGTTTCTCTGAGATGACATGTTTGCCAAATGCCATTGCCTTCTTAATTTGCCTCAACCGGGAATCCGCCAATGTAAATAAACCGACCACTTGTACTTCCGGGTCCTCGAATACAACTTGCTCATCCGCTACGATTCGGGATGTCGGCGACTTCCTCCTTGCCAAATCTCGTGCCTCTGGGTCCGTATCGCAGATGTAAAGTACCTCCCATTGATCGCTCTTCC
>NZ_FR885284.1:19010-95846 GCF_000436315.1 Parabacteroides sp. CAG:2
TGATCGCTCTTCCGCATCTCCTCCAAATAAAATCCACCCATGCGACCAAAGCCTATTATACCTACTTTTACTTTTTGATTCATATTCTATCTTTTAAAGATTCACACTGTTTTTGCCAAAATTAAAGCCCCTTGAGTCAAACAGTATTGCACTTTTCTCTCAAAATTATTACCTATCGTCTCAACAAACAGTCTTACAAGGAACGGCTTTTAAAGCCAAAAACCGAAGTCTGGACATTGAAACAAAATGAAAAACAATGATACGATACTGCTATGGAAAGTCTAGGAAAAGGCTTTATATTGCGCATGAAATACAAGGGAGATCTATGAAAAAAAACTTGATGAATTATTTATACGTCCTATTATTTGTAGTAACCGCAATAGAGCTCAACGCCCGGTCATACTACTTTAAATCCTATGAGGTAGAAGATGGATTAAGCAATAATAACGTGACATGTTGTGTCCAAGATCATTATGGCTTTATGTGGTTTGGAACACGGGACGGGCTCAATCGATTTGACGGGAACAAATTCCATATCATAAAAAATCAAACCAAACAGAGAGGAACTTTAATAAGTAGCTGGATTACCGACTTGGCGATAAGCCCTTCCGGTGAACTCTGGGTGGGTACTAATATGGGAGTACAAAAATACGATTACCAAACCGATACTTTTTCCTTGATAAAGTTCACGAAAGGAATCGGCTGTACCTATCTGGAATTTGATCACCAAGGGAATCTGTGGATGCTGTTATCCGGCTTTTCCCTTATTAAATATAATGAGCAATCCGAGCTACACCAAAACTACCTGTATAAGGATAGTGATCCGATCACCTCTTTCTATATCACCCCCCAAGATCAGATATGGGCCACCACGCTAAACGGTAATGTCGTTCTCTTAGACCCGACCGATAACAAATTCATCCCTCTAAATATCCATAACGGTAGCGACACCCTACATATAGATAATATGACGACTCTATGGGCATCCCCGTCCGATAATACATTACTGATAGGTACAAGCGATAACGGAGTCAAACAAGTCAATATACAAACAGGTGTTTGCCGAAATGTTCTTACCCGGCAAAAGAACAGCCCCCTCTATACCCGGGATATTTTCCAAGTGACAAACGACGAGGTATGGATCGCCACCTACAACGGTATCTATATCTACCAAATCCCCTCAAACAAGACCTTTCACATTGAGCAAGACAAATGTGATCCATATTCACTATCCAACAACGCTACCAAACAGTTTTGCAAGGACCGGGAAGGTGGCTTATGGATCTGTACGGATAATGGGGGCATTAATTACCTTCCTCCTTATCTCAAATTCAAGAAAGACTACAATATACCCGGGAAAAAAACAATTAACGGTGATATTATCCATGATATTTGCCAAGACGCTAACCATAATATATGGATAGGAACCGAAGACGCTGGTCTCAATAAACTCGACATCCGTACGCAAACCTATAAGAACTTCCAAGATAAAGACGGTCTTTCCCAAAGCTGTATCCACGGGCTTACCGTGATTGGAGACTATCTATGGATCGGGACACACGCTAACGGGGTAGACGTGATGGATATCCGTACGGAGAAAATCATCAAGCATTATACGATCGCCCCGAATCCTTACGCCTCCCAAAACGATATCATCGTATATCTCTATAAAACCCGGAAAAATAACTTGCTCATAGCTACGGCATCCGGCATGTATCAATATAATCCGGAGAAAGATATTTTCGAGCCTCTCGATCAATTCCCCGGTAATTGCAGGATACAAACGATCTTCGAGGATCACGAAGGGGTTATATGGGCCGGAACATTCAATATCGGATTATATTATTTCGACCCAATCCGGCAAAAACACGGCGAATTTAAATTGGATTCCATAAACACGAACGCCAACCGGACGATCAATCACATCCATGAGGATACTAAAAACAATCTATGGTTCGCTACCGGAAACGGAGTGAAAATGTATGACCGGAATTTAAAGAGTACGACAAGATACACGACTCAAGACGGCCTACCCAGTAACGTCATTTACCGGATCGAGGAAGACCCTAAAGGCCACATGTGGATCAGTACCACAAATGGCCTAGCCGTACTTAACCCAGTCAATCAAGAGATCAAGGTGTTCAAAAAAGAACATGGGCTCCTGTCCAATCAATTCAACTATAACTCTTCTTTAAAAGCTAAAGACGGCAAACTATATTTCGGGACCTTGAAAGGCTTGGTTCGGTTCCACCCCGATAATATCCAACAGTTCTCTATCCAACCGAAGATTTATATGACACAAATCAATTATTCGGACCCCGACCATAATCTATTGAGGCAAAAAGACATCACTTTTAAAAAAGGGATCACCTTAGAACATAATCAGTCCACATTCTACATCGACTACACATCATTAAGCTACCAAGCCCCCAACCTCACCCAATACGCCTATTGCATGGAAGGGTTAAGTTCCAAATGGTATCATGTGGTGGGCGAGAACCGGGTTTATTTCACGAAACTACCGCCCGGTAATTATACGTTTAAGGTGAAGGCGGCGAACCTGTCCGGTATTTGGAATGATGAGCCGGCGATGTTCCAGATTACGATCCTTCCCCCATGGTGGCTCTCTACCAAGGCGTTAATCCTATATGGGATTATCGCTATCGGATGCGTAGTGTTGCTGATCTTTATCATTTCCCGGCATAATAAGGCCAATATACAGCAGAAAATACAGGAGTTCGAGAATGAAAAGGAGAAGGAGCTTTATCAAGCTAAGATTGATTTCTTCATCAATATCGCTCATGAGATACGTACGCCCCTAACTTTAATTAAAAGTCCTCTGGAGAAAGTAACACGGGACATCAAGCTATCTCCCAGCGCAAAGAATTATCTGACAATTGTGGATAAAAACGCAAACCGGCTACTGGATCTGGTGAATCAACTACTGGATTTCAGGAAGACGGAAATCGAGGGATATAAACTAAACTTCATACATACGGACATCATCGCATTGATGCAAGAGACCTTTGAGCGTTTCCACGACACGGCAGAGCAGGAGGCATTGCAGATGATTATCGAGTGTAACGTGAAATCTTTCTACGCCTTTATCGATAAGGAGGCTTGCACGAAGATACTCAGCAACCTCCTATCGAACGCTATTAAATACGCAAGAAGCAAGATCATCGTTCGGTTCGAGGCGCAAGATGGCGAGCGATTCACGATCGATATCATGAACGATGGAAAGCCCATCTCGGAGGAGATAAAAGAAAAGATCTTCGAGCCTTTCTACCGGGATGACTCCTCTATCCATAAATCCGGGACCGGGCTCGGACTACCCTTAGCCCGTTCTTTAGCGGAGATGCACGAGGGATCGTTGACGTTGGAGGAATCTCCGGCCGGGCTTATCATCTTTAGATTACGTTTGCCGGTGAACCAACCGAACTCATTAAAACTAGAGGAAGAGAAAGCAGAGGTCCTGACCAACCCTGCCAGCGAGCGGAAATATGTCACCCAAGAATCCCGCCCGACGGTTCTCGTGGTGGAAGATAACACCGAAATGCTCCATTTCATCGGTCAAGAGATCAATGTCCATTACAATGTTGTCACCGCCGGTAATGGCGAGGAGGCGATTGCCCGTCTTCAGGAATATGGCATCCAATTAATCATCAGCGATATCATGATGCCTGTCATGGATGGTTTCACCTTATTGAAAAAGATAAAGACTAATCTGGAGTTCAGCCATATCCCGATCATCCTCCTGACGGCTAAGAACACCTTGCAATCTCGCATGGAAGGGCTTGAGCTGGGGGCGGACGCTTACATCGACAAACCTTTCTCCATGGATCTATTGCTTACCCAAGTGACGAACCTGCTGAACAACCGGAGCAATATGCGTGCCTATTATTTCAACTCGCCGATTGCCAATATCAAATCCATGGCTTACACGAAGGCGGACGAGAAGTTCTTGAAGAAACTGAACGATATCATCGACAGCCATATAAACGACGTGAACCTAGACGTGGACATGATAGCGGACTTGATGAATCTAAGCCGTCCGACCCTTTACCGTAAAATCAACGGCCTATCGAACGTAACGCCCAACGAGTTGATCAAGATCAGCCGGCTAAAGAAAGCCGCCGAGTTGATCCTTCAAGGCGATATGAGAATTTACGAGATCGCCGAGGCGGTTGGTTTCAACTCGCAATCCTATTTCAGCCGGGCCTTCTCCAAGCAATTCAACATGAGCCCCTCGCAATACGCGAAAGAAAATAATATCGAATTGAAATAGCCCGCTAGGAAGAATAGGTCTGGAACCAGCGGGTTACCTTCTCGCTATACGTCTTGGAGATCGGGATATCGGGTACTTTCTCGATCCCCAGCTCCAGATAAACGCCCTCCTTCTCCCTGCGGATCACCTTCACTTGGTCGAAATTTACCATGAAAGAACGATGGCAACGGAGTACATTCGTATCAGCGAGGTTCTCTTCGATCGCCTTCAAGGAGTTGCGAAGCATAAACTTCGTGAGCTGCCCCTTATTCAGATACCAGATACAAACGTAATTATCCGCCGATTCAAGATACAGCAGGTTACTTCGCTTCACGGAAAGGCGCAACTCGTTCTTCTCGTCATAGAAAGAGAAAACGCTTTGCCGAACCGCCGCTTCTGTCTGGTTCTCCTCCAACAATCGCAATTGCCGCTCTTTCTCTTTATAAGAGAAATACAGGTGCAGCACGGAATAAGGGAGCAATAAAACCAGACTGGTATTCACCGCCGAATCGTTAAAAACTTCCATATATTCTCGTTCCGGATTCAGTACCAACGTATAAATCGTATAGAAAAGCGACATGAAGAATATCTCCAGCACGATCCAGATCGCATAGGTCCGGACCGTGATAGCATGCCGCTTCCCCCAATGGAACAGAATAATACGGCTCAAGACAACCACCAATACTCCCGTCAAGATAATCAAGCTAGAGAATACGAAGAACTTAAACTCCGAGACCTTGTACCAAGAGGTGGAGCTAAACGGTTTGTAGATGTTGATAAACACCAACGCAAACAAGGCCGTCCACAAAATCAGCCTCACGATATTCTGTTTACCGTATATGTAACTTGGTATTTTTTGATCCCACATTCCCATCTTTTTGCCTCTATTTTGGAACAAATGTAATCATTTTCCCAGACGAAATTCACCCCTCTATAAAAGATTTCACCCCTAAATAACACTTTATGTCCCCAACAAAGCCCGTTTAAACCATTTATTTTGAAGAGATGTTTTTCTATTGTTTGTTTGCAGTAAAAAATCAGAGGATTATGGATATTTCACTTCGTACTAAGCAACTGAACAGTCTTTTCTCTTATGACAAAAAGACTGAATTGGAAGAGAGCCATCTGGAGATCATCCCGTTTCGCTTCACCCAGACCCGTGGCGCCAGCGAGATCGACGAGTTCCAGAAGGGACTTACCCCCACCGGATTCTGTCCGATGACAGACGATCGTATCCAAGAGAACAAATCTTTCTCGTATGCCATATTCACGCCCTCGGGACGTAAAAAGAATAATGAGGCGATTATCCTGTTGCATGGCCTGAACGAGCGAACTTGGGAAAAATACCTCACATGGGCGGAATACCTCACCCATACGACCGGTAAACCGGTCATCCTGTTCCCGATCGCTTTCCATATGAACCGTACCCCGGGATTATGGGCCAATCCCCGTGCGATCCTCCCTTGGGTAAGCAAACGCAAGGAGGAGATAGCGAACGTGACGAACTCCACCTTCGCCAACGTAGCCCTCAGCAGCCGGCTATCCCAAAACCCGTTACGCTTTTACGCCTCGGGCAGAGAATCCGTTTATAATATGTGGCAATTGGTTCATGAGATCAAGAACGGCGAGCATCCTTTGTTCAAGGAAGATACGTCCATCAACTTATTCGCTTATTCCATCGGCGCGTTACTCTCGCAGGTCTTGTTATTAGCGAATCCGGACAAGATGTTTACGGACACCCGTTTATTCATGTTTTGCGGTGGCTCCATCTTCAGTGAGATGGATGGCAACGCCCGTGATATCATGGACAAGGAGGCGTTCGCCAAGGTACGCCATTACTTCCGGCATGATTTCTTGGAGAACCGTACGCTTCCCACCTCGTTCAAGAATGATTTTCTGGAGCAAGCCTTTAAGGCCATGGTACGTGAGGATGTGTTACGAGATTACCGGGAGTCGTTCTTCCAACGGGCTTGCGATCGTATTCGGGCGATCTCATTGAAAAAAGATATCGTTATGCCTACTGGCGGGGTGATCAAGGCTTTAGGAAAAGCGTCCGGCAAGATATTGGAAGAACTGGATTTCCCGTTCGCTTACTCCCATCAAATCCCCTTCCCGACACACTCCCGTATCGATCCGGGCCTGATCAACCAAGCCTTTCATTCCATATTCACGAGGGCGGCGGCGTTTCTCTAAAGAGATCACAAATTGTGACCTCAAACACTCATATTCTTTTTTAGTTCATGCAGGTACAATAAAAAATCGCTAAATAACTAATATTACGTTATTTAGCGATCATCCATCGTGGTCCCACTTGGGCTTGAACCAAGGACTCCCTGATTATGAGTCAGGTGCTCTAACCAACTGAGCTATAGGACCTGTTCAGAGCTAGGCTCTGAAATCGGGTGCAATATTACGATTTATTATCGAGATATGCAAATGTTAAAGGGAAAAACTTATTTTTCCGCACTTTCTTCTCCGGCGAACTCCATCAAGTATGCTTTGATGAAATCGTCGATCTTTCCATCCATCACACCGTTCACGTCGGAAGTCTGGTAGTTCGTACGATGGTCTTTTACGCGACGGTCATCGAATACGTAACTACGGATCTGCGAACCCCACTCGATCTTTTTCTTTCCGGCCTCCACCTTGGCCTGCTCGGCCATACGATGCTGCAACTCCTTATCGTAAAGGATGGAACGCAATTGACGCATAGCGTTCTCACGGTTCTTGGGTTGGTCGCGAGTCTCGGTATTCTCGATCAAGATCTCTTCTTCCTCGCCTGTATACGGGTCCTTGAACTGATAACGCAAGCGAACTCCGGATTCCACCTTGTTCACGTTCTGTCCTCCGGCGCCGCCTGAACGGAACGTATCCCAAGAGATAGCCGCCGCCTCTACCTTTACCTCGATCGTATCATCCACCAACGGGGTGACGAATACGGAGGCGAAAGAGGTCATTCGTTTACCTTGGGCGTTGTAAGGAGATACACGTACCAAACGATGCACGCCATTCTCGCTCTTTAGATAGCCATAGGCGTAATCGCCCTCGATATCGATCGTAACCGTCTTGATACCGGCCTCATCCCCTTCCTGATAGTTGGCGATAGAGATCTTATAACCGTTATTCTCAGCCCAACGCTGATACATACGCATCAACATGGAAGCCCAATCTTGGCTCTCGGTACCACCGGCACCCGAGTTGATCTTGAGCACGCAGCTCATTTGATCAGCCTCGTCACGAAGCATATTGCGGAACTCCAAGTCTTCCAGTAAATGAAGGGCCTTCTTATAAGCCGCGTCCACCTCTTCCTCGGTGATAATCTCTTCCTTTACATATTCGTAAGCCAACTCTAGCTCCTCAGCCGCCGCATGTACCTCACCGTAAAGCTCGATCCATTTCTTTAGCTCCTTTACTTTCTTCATCTGGACTTCCGCGCGTTTGGCGTCTTCCCAGAAACCGGGGTCTTGCGTACGTAGCTCCTCCTCTTCTAACTGAATGGTCTTGCTATCGATGTCAAAGATACCCCCTCAGCGCCTTATCGCGCTCCAACACGTCATGTAGTTGGTCTGATGTGATCATATGTTCTTTTCTTTTTTAAATTTACCGCGAAGATAAGAAATAGTTGATAGCCGACAAACTCGTTATTCCTCGTACATCGCCTCTATCTCGGTAGCGTACTTCTGCAATACGACCGGACGGCGCAACTTTAGCGTATCCGTCAGCTCGCATCCCATCATGAAGGGTTCCGGCAACAAGGTAAAGCGCTTGATCTTCTCGTAAGAAGCCAAGTTCTTCTGGTGCTCCTCTACCCTAGCCTCGATGAAACGAATGATATCCTTGTTCTTCACCAACTCCTCCCGGCTCTCGAACGAGATGCCTTTTTCCCCGGCATACTTCTCCAACAATGGATAAGCCGGCACGATCAAGGCGCTCACGAACTTACGTTGATCGCCGATAACAGCGATTTGCTCGATATAATTATCACCGCTCATCACCATCTCGATCGCTTGCGGGGCGATATATTTTCCGTTTGAAGTCTTATACAAATCCTTGATTCGTTCCGTAAAGAATAACGTATTACCCTCCAAACGACCAGCGTCGCCGGTACGGAAGAAACCATCTTCGGTGAAAGCCCTCTTCGTCTCTTCCGGTTTATTATAATATCCGGACATCACGGTCTTGCCTTTCACCAAGATCTCGTTATTCCCCGGATCTATTTTCACTTGAACTCCCGGCATTACCTCACCAATAGAACCAAACTGGAATCCGATCTCCGGGTAGAAACAAACCGTAGCCGTCGTCTCGCTCAGTCCATAACCATAAGCGATCGGGATATTCACGGACTGCAAGAACTCATTAACCGTATCCGATAACGGAGCGCCCGCCACCGGGAAAAACCGTCCACGCTCAATACCCAATACCCTTTTCAATAAGGTGAAAACCGTTTTATTGTAAAATTGAAACTTCAACTTCAAACCACACGGGGCCGGAATACCTTTATTCTTATACTCCAGATTATACTTTCGCCCGGTCTCGATAGCATCCAAGAAAATCTTCTTCATGGCCGGAGAGGCGGAGTTGATCTTCTCGTGCACACCCGCATACACCTTCTCCCAGAAACGAGGCACATTGCACATCAAGGTAGGATGAACCTCCGGCAATGTCTTCTGGATCATTTTCGGGTCTTGGTTGATAGCGATCGTAACCCCTTTATGGAGACAATAATAGCACCAAGCTTTCTCGAAGATATGAGTCATTGGCAAGAAACTCATGGATAGATCCTTGTCGGTTACCAGAGGCAGACGGACATCATGTATCCGCATCGCCTCCAGATAGCAAGAATGAGGAAGCATTACGCCTTTCGACTCACCTGTCGTACCGGACGTATATATAATGGTAGCCAGATCCTCCGGAACGGCTTCCGTCATACGTATTTTCACCGTGCTCTCCGCATGCGCGTTATCCCCCAAGCGCAAGAAATCATCAAAATAAATGGACGTCTTATCTTCCGGATTCATCTTGACCGCCGGATCAAAGACAACCAGACGCTCCAGATACTTAGAGTCCTTCTGTACCTTGAAAGCGTTATTATACTGCAATTGCTCACCCACGAACAACGTGCGGATCTTAGCGTCATTGATGATGTACTCGATTTGTCCCGGAGAATTCGTCGCGTACATCGGGATGGAAACCACCCGGTTACCATACGCACCGAAGTCCGTATATAAACACTGAGGCATATTCTGGGAATAAACTCCGATATTCTCTTGTACCTTTATCCCGAACTCAGCCATCGCCTTGGCCGTAAGCATAACCTTATCGGAAAACTCCCTCCAAGAAATCTTCAACCATTTCCCCGTAGCGTTATCTCTATGTTTCAACGCTGTACGGTTCCCATATTTCTCTGCCTGACGGTGTATTAACTCGGCGAAATGATAATAAATCATAATTCCTTATTTTGAATTGATACCGCAAAAGTACGCTTTTCTCTTCTAAAAGACACGACATCAGTCCTTTTTTTACACATAATTGCTCTTTTTGTGCAAGTGTTCGGTTAAATAATAATAATTCATAGTAGCATGTATTGCATAGTACATATGTAATACATACATTTGTAGCATAAAATTAAAAGAGATGAATGCAGAGAACGTAAAATCACAAATGAGGAAAGGGACGCTGGAATATTGCATCCTCCTGCTTCTCAAAAAGGAACCCGCTTACACCTCTGATATCATTCAGAAGTTACAAGAAGCGAAGTTGATCGTTGTGGAAGGCACTTTATATCCTCTTTTAACCCGACTAAAAAATAGCGAGCTATTAAGTTATCAGTGGATAGAATCTACGCAAGGACCGCCACGCAAGTATTACCAACTGACCGAGAAAGGAGAACTATTCCTCGGCGAGCTGGAGGCTTCATGGCAGGAACTAAATGATACAATAAACCACATCAGAAACAATTAAAACGAAAGAGTGATGAAGAAGACACTTACTGTTAATCTGGGAGGCACAGTTTTCCACATTGACGAAGACGCATACCAATTATTAGACAAATATCTGTCGAACCTGCGCATCCACTTCCGAAAAGAAGAGGGTTCGGATGAGATCATGGATGATTTCGAGATGCGTATCTCGGAACTTCTTAACGAGCGTGTCCGCTTAGGCTACGAGGTCATCACGATCGAGCAGGTAGAGGAAGTGATCAAACGGATGGGTAAGCCGGAAGAGATTTTCGAGGACGAAGAGAAAAGCACCGACCACGAGGATAATTACCGGACACAACAACAGGAGACTCATACCCAGACAACCAAGAAACGCTTGATGCGTGACCCGGATAACCGTATTCTGGGAGGTGTCGCCGGAGGTTTCGCCGCCTACATGGATTGGGACCCGACTGCCGTACGTATCGTGCTTTTCCTTCTGATGTTCTTCTATGGAATCACGGTTCCGCTTTACTTTTTGTTGTGGATCATCGTACCGATGGCACGTACGGCGACCGAGAAACTCGAGATGCGCGGACAAAGCGTGACGGTGGAGAATATCGGAAAGACCGTGACAGATGGATTCGAGAAAGTCAGCAATAACGTGAACGACTTTATCAGCTCGGATAAGCCGAGGAACTTCTTCCAAAAGCTGGCGGATGTTTTCGTTCTGGTCATCGGGTTCATCCTGAAGTTTTTCATCATATTGGCCGGAATCTTCCTGTTGCCACCGCTAGTACTAGTCGTATTCATTCTGGTAGTCGTAACATTCGCTTTGCTCATGGGTGGAGCCGGATTCATCTATAATCTCTCTCCGTTCGGAGCGGACTTGATAAACGGAGCACCGCTGTCAATGGCAATCATGGGATGCATAGGGACGATCTTATTCATCGGCATCCCCATATTCTCCCTGATATACGCGATTTGCTGCCAATTGTTCAAGGTACGTCCCTTACCGACGCAAGCAAGATGGATATTATTAGCCTTATGGCTTATCTCCCTTGTATTATGTGGCGTATATATCCATCAATCCGGTATGCTATATGACTGGCATGATTACTGGAACGGTGTACACGGTTGGAACAGGCATGCCGTTTGGCTCCCCTAATCCTATTCGAAGATGTAAGATGAAGATATCAATTTAGTAGTTTATAATGTTTATTGTGTGTTTAAAAAAAGAAGGCCGCTCTGTCACAGAGGGGCCTTTCTTCTAAGGTTAACAAATTTATGAGTAAAAACCACTAATGAATCATATTAATGATTTGCTGTCCCCTTTGCATGATATTGTCACGCATAAAACAGCGGGTACAAATATAACCAATTTTTTATAATTAAAAAATTATATTCAATTATTTGAATTCTTTTCTAATCTTAGCGGCGATCTCGGCCAATTCTTCTTGACTTACAGCCAATTTCTTCCCGCCGAAATACATATCGGACTCCTTCGTGATAGGAATCAAATGGATATGCGCATGGGGCACTTCCAAACCCATGACAGCCAATCCTACACGCTTACACTCGATAGCGGTCTCTTGAGCACGAGCTACCCGTTTAGCGAAAGCTACCATCCGTCCCAGCATCGGATCATCGATATCAAAGATATAATCGACCTCCTTCTTAGGAATTACCAAGGTATGCCCCAAGGCTACCGGATTGATATCGAGGAAAGCAAAAAACTCATCGTCTTCCGCAACCTTGTGGCTAGGGATCTCACCCGCCACGATTCTACTGAAAATAGTTGCCATACGTCTTTCTGTTTTTAAATTGAAATATCCATAATCTCAAACGTCATCAAGCCGGAAGGCACACGGATCTCAACGACATCCCCTACCTTCTTTCCCATCAAACCTTGGGCGATCGGCGTGCTTACGGAGATCTTTCCTTCTTTTAGGTTAGCCTCCGAATCCGATACCAACGTGTAGGTCATGACAGCGTTATTCTTCGTATTCTTAATTTTCACCTTGTTCAAAATCTGAACCTCATCAGTTTTCACACGACTCTCATCGATCAGACGGGCGTTTGAGATCAAACCTTTTAACTGCGCAAGCTTAGCCTCCATGATACCTTGAGCCTCTTTGGCGGCATCGTACTCAGCGTTCTCGGATAAGTCACCCTTATCCCTCGCCTCAGCGATCTGGGCTGATATTTCAGGGCGCTTCACGGTCTCCAAATAGTTGATTTCAGCTAAAATCTTATCGTAGCCGTCCTTTGTCATATAACTAACAGCCATACTAAATCCTCCTTATTCTTTATATTAATATTGATTGATTATCGCATAATAAAAAAGAATCCCGACCAAGTCATATGGCCGGAACTCCCCTTTTTTATCATTTCAAGACTCCGCAAAGTTAGGTTATCTTTCTAAGATGAACAAGTTTACGAAAGTGCTTTATAACATATAAATCTGATGATTAAATCATGAACAATTTACAATACGGACTTGATGTCAGCCTCAAGTTTCTTCACGTCGTCCACCCGTTTAACCAAGTTTCCCTTGCGATCCAAGATAAAGATCGCCGGAAGCTGTTTCACGTTATACAACGCCGCGGTCTGAGAGTAAACCGACTGTGGATCACGCACGCAAGCCCAAGGTAAATTAGAAGCGGCGTTCTTCCAGAAGTGAAGATCACTATCCAAAGAGATCTGGTAAATCTCCAAGCCCTTATCGTGGTACCTCGTATATAAATCGCCAAATTCCATATTCAAGGCAGGAGACCATTCGGACATATAGGCCGTGAAGTTGATCAACACCACCTTACCTGTAGCGACAGAAGACAATTTCGTGTTTTCCCCATGTACATCCGGCAACTCGATATCCAAGAAACTAACCTCTTTCTTCTCCACCTTATCCAAGTCCATCGGGCGCTGGCTACGAATCACCTTTATCGATTGAAGAGCCAAGTTATACAGATGCTTAGCACGAGGGCTTTCCGGATAATAGTGATCGAAGCTGGTGGCTACGGCGCCATAAGCCTTCGAGTCGTTCTTGTCATACAAATCGAAGAACAGCAAGCCGTCAATTTGCTGGAACAAGGCAAAGTAAGCGGCAGCGGACATCGGGGCGGAATAAATATACTTACGAGCCACGTCCTTATAAGCCTCGGCGGCCTCGAGCACCTGGCGGGAATATACGGAATCCGCCAACAGACCGGACTCAGATTCTTTCCGTAAACGATGGATCGCTTGGTTCGCATCTAATTGAGCCAAGGTAATATTCTTGATCGCCTTGCAATTCTCTGAGCCCTCCACGCTATAAGAAGTAGCGAAAGTCCCGGCATCGGCCACGAACGAGATCGTCTCCGTAGAATCTACCGAGAAGTTGATCAATTGGTTATTCAGACGCAAGCGATAAAAATCTGGGAATGCCGGACGAGGCTTCGTAAAGCTGAATTTACCGGCCGCCGTCAGTTTTACGGAGTCCATCAACTCTACCGTCGACACACCTACATTCTCCAGATACATCATCTGGCCGTCTGCGCCGGACACTACACCTTCCACCGTAAAATCAGAATTCTTCTTACAAGCCGTGAACAAAAGCAACATAACACACAGCACAGCTAGTAAATTCGTAGATATTTGTTTCATTATTCCAGTTTGTCTATATTACTAATCCGGTGCAAATATACATTATTTTACAATTGTGGCACTATTATTCCGTATTTCTTCAAGGCTTTTTTCAAAAAAAGTGCTTTAAGACTGTTATTTCTTTTCATTTTCATGCAATTACAGGTAAACTTTCATTACATTTGCACCAATTTTTGACAGATAGAAAAATAAGAAAAAAGATTATGCTTAATCCAATTAACAAGACGATCGAGTTAGGTGATGGAAGAACCATTACCATCGAAACCGGGAAATTGGCCAAACAGGCGGACGGAGCGGTTACCGTTCGTATGAACAACACCGTGTTGCTCGCCACTGTTTGTGCCGCTAAAGACGCGAACCCGGGTGTTGACTTCATGCCGTTGCAAGTAGAATACAAAGAGAAATACTCCGCTTTTGGACGTTTCCCCGGAGGTTTTACAAAAAGAGAAGGAAAAGCTTCTGATTATGAAATCCTCACATCTCGTTTAGTAGACCGTGCGTTGCGTCCTCTTTTCCCAGACAACTACCACGCTGAGGTATATGTAAATATTATATTGTTCTCCGCTGATGGCGAAGATTTGCCGGACGCATTAGCAGGTTTGGCCGCTTCCGCCGCTTTGGCAGTTTCTGATATTCCTTTTAACGGACCGATCTCTGAGGTTCGCGTAGCTCGTACGGATGGAAAATACATCGTCAACCCAACTTCCGCAGAATTGGAGAAAGCTGATATCGACATCATGGTTGCCGCTACCATAGACAACATCATGATGGTTGAGGGTGAAATGAACGAGGTTCAGGAATCTGAGATGCTTGAGGCTATCAAGGTCGCTCACGAGGCTATCAAGGTACAATGCAAGGCTCAATTGGAATTATCCGAGGCTTGCGGCAAATTGGTAAAACGTGAATATTGCCACGAGGTAAACGATGACGAGTTGCGCAAGGACGTACACGACAAATGTTACGCCAAGGCTTACGCCGTAGCCACATCTGGTAGCGGCAAGCACGAACGCAGCGAGGCATTCGAGAAAATCGTAGAAGAATACAAGGCTCAATTCTCCGAGGAGGAGTTGACGGACGAGAAACTGGAAATGATCGGTCGCTACTATCACGATGTAGAGAAAGAGGCTATGCGCCGTGCCATCCTTGATGAGGGTAAGCGTTTGGATGGTCGTAAGACTACCGAGATCCGTCCGATCTGGATCGAGACAGATTGCCTGCCGGGTCCTCACGGTTCCGCTATCTTTACACGTGGAGAGACACAGTCTTTATCTACGGTAACTTTAGGTACGAAGTCTGATGAGAAAATGATAGACGACGTATTGAACCATGGATACGAGCGTTTCCTTTTACATTATAACTTCCCCCCATTCTCCACAGGCGAGGCCAAAGCAACACGTGGCGTAGGCCGTCGTGAGATCGGACACGGCAACTTGGCTCACCGTGCGCTGAAACGTATGATCCCGGACAACTATCCGTATGTAGTACGTGTAATCTCCGATATCTTGGAGTCTAACGGTTCTTCTTCTATGGCTACGGTTTGCGCCGGTACCTTGGCGTTGAGAGACGCAGGTGTCCCGATGAAGAAACCGGTATCCGGTATCGCTATGGGATTGATCTCCGAGAACAAGGGTACGAACTACGCGATCTTGTCTGATATCTTAGGCGACGAGGATCACTTGGGTGATATGGACTTCAAGGTAACGGGTACGAAAGACGGTATCACGGCAACTCAGATGGATATCAAGGTAGACGGTTTGTCTTACGAGATCCTTGAGAATGCTTTGGCTCAAGCTAAAGAGGGTCGTATGCATATCTTGGGCAAGATATTGGAGGCTCAACCGGAAGCTCGTGAGGATTTGAAACCTCATGCACCTCGTATCGAGACGATGATTATCGGTAAGGAATTCATCGGTGCGGTAATCGGCCCGGGCGGTAAGATCATCCAAGGTATCCAAGAGAAAACGGGAGCTACGGTATCTATCGATGAGGTAGACGGCGTAGGAAAGATCGAGATCTCCGGCACGAATAAGGCTACGATCGACGCGGCTGTCAAGGCGATCAAGGCTATCGTCGCTGTTCCTGAGATCGGAGAGGTTTATGAAGGAAAGATTTCCTCTATCATGCCTTATGGTGCATTCGTTGAGTTCATGCCGGGTAAGGATGGTTTGCTTCACATTTCCGAGATCGATTGGAAACGTCTGGAGACCGTTGAGCAAGCCGGCTTGAAGGAAGGCGATACGGTTTCTGTCAAGTTGGTTGATATCGATCCGAAGACAGGCAAGTTCAAACTTTCCCGCAAGGTATTGCTTCCGAAACCGGAAGGTTACGAGGAACGTCCGCCAAGACCAGAAAGAGGTGAGCGTGGACCTCGCCAAGATCGTGGAGACCGTGGTCCTCGTCAGGATCGTGGTGATCGCGGACCTCGCAGGGAGTACAGAGACTAAGATAAGGTCTTATACATTATATATAATCCCGGGTAGATTAAACACTATCCGGGATTTTTTTATCAAATCATCTACCACACCTACAACTATAGCTATAATCAATTGGTCATAAGTTATTTATCGGGTGGTGGTAGATAAATAGCATCTACCACTATCGGCTCGTATCTACCACCATTTACTACTTTTCAATCACAAAACACCACCGTCCCCTACTCGCCAACCGTATTATTAGTCCTATCTTTTTCAAGAAGCGACCGAAGACGGAGACATTGCTTAGCCGGCAAGCTATCTATTTGGTCATGCTTCATATATCATCTAAAAAACTGATTAATTGACATTTATAGTTTTTCTTGGTATAAAACAAAAGTTTTCCGCTATGGAAACATTTGTTTCCTCATGAGGAAACCTTAGTTTTGTGCTTACGAAACTTTAGTTTTCCCTAGGAGAAACTATTTGTTCGCCTAAGGGAAACGCTTTTCTCATGCCGGAAAAGTCAGTACTACTTACTTATCCATGGGATATATACTGCAAGTGGCATAGAAGATATACTGCGTTGGCAAGGTAAGTACTACTGATAATTTAGGATCATGTTGCCAAACATGCCTTTTGAGGGATAACGCTTCTCTTATACCTTACGGTACGTTCGTTGAGTTTATATCGGGCAAGGATGATCTGCTTCACATTTCCGAGATCGGCTGGAAGCGTCTGGAGACCGTGGTCCTCGTCAAGATCGTAATGATTGCGGGCCTCGCAGGGAGTACAGAAACTAAGATAAGGTCTTATACATTAATATATAATCCCGGGTAGATTAAACGCTATCCGGGATTTTATTTTATAGGACGTTACCATCTCCTAAGAAGTTCTTATATCTCGTTCTCCCAACGAATTTAGTCTTTATACTCCGTCGAACGATGTATCAAATGACCTATTAAAACTTATAGGCTACACCTGCCGCCAAAGCAAATTGCTGGAAATCCTTCGTAAGCTGGTATTTCCCTTCGGCACTTACATAAAAAGACGAGGAAATCGGATATTCCACACCAGCTCCAATATTTCCCCCAAATTCATTAGTCATGAAATGAGTATAAGTGACTCCCAGCAAAGGATAAACCTGCCATGTGTTTTTTATCGGAAATAAATAATGTACATCCGCACTAACCACATAAGAGGTACTACTGGCAAAATAGCAATCGAAAGAAGGCGACAAACGAATATGATCCGTTGCGTTCCAATTGAACTCAGCACCTAAGCGAAACGACTCAAAACTACTTGCTGTGCCGTAACCCACATTTATCCCGACACTTTTCTCTCCTTGTTGGGCAAAAACACTCAATATTTGTGTACACAAGCCCACGCAACTCAACAAAGTCAAAAGTAAAATTCTTTTCATCCCATTCATTTTTTGACTGCAAAAGTATCCGATAAGGTTGGATTCGGGGCTAAAACACTGTTCGCTTTTTGTTCGCTTTTTGTTCGCAGAGTTGTATAAGGCTAAAGACCAGCGATTAATTCATCCAGTTCATTCGGGGTTCCATCCTCTCCCTTTATTTTTTTATAAAGCCGTTTACGGGATGAGGATACGGAGGGTTTGGAGCGACCCAAGATTTTTGCCATATCAGTTACCTTGACTGATATCTTTATCAAGTAACAAATCCGGAGTTCTATCAATGACATTCCCGAGTATAGCTGATATAGACGATTCGTAAAATTATTGTATGTCTTATCTAACTCCTTCCGTAAAGCATTCCAATCTTCTTCCCTGATTATCTGATCTGCCTCATTCGTGGAATGGAATTTCATATAGATATCCGAATGCCTTAAATCCGACTCTAACAAATCACGCTCGGTACGCCGCAACTGTATTTGTTCATTGGTCACTTGCAAAAGTTCTTTTCGCACATGAAGCAATGAATTTGTATCTTCATAGTCTTTAGATAGTAAGGTTCCCAATTCATTCAATTTCGCGTTATTCGCTTCTACATATTGAAAACTTCTCTCATATTGTTCTTGCTTTTCCCGCTGAAGCGCCTCAAACTGCCTAGCCAACCGCTCTTTCTGCCGTTTCAGTCTATATATAAACAATAAGGTTATCGAAAGCCCCAATCCGAACAAGGATAATATCCGGTAAATACGAATCTGCATCCGGTCATTCTCGCCCTTTAGCCGTAAATTCTCAGTTTCCCGCTTCTGATAATTATACAAAGAGGTCATTTTACGGATTTCCTCCGAATCGGTTATCTTGCGGATGGTATCTTGCACTTGCTGGCCAAGACGGACATAGCGAATAGCCTCCCGATAATTCAACCGACGCTCATACAAAAGCGACAAGTACTCATAAATAGCGTCTCTAACATGTAAGTTAGGACTATCCAGGCACTTTCTTAAATAGTAATCGGCAGAATCCAATTTATTGAGTTCTAAATAAGTATTCCCCAAAACCGAATAAGTAGGATACATATTCCGGTCTACGGAATCTTTTAATGATTCAGACAAACATTCCAAAGCTTTATCATACATTACCAATTCCCGGTAAAGATCACCCAGCTCAGTCAATATACCGGAATATCGATGTCTATTTCCTGTTTCATTCGCTATAATTGCCGCTTTTTGAAAATAGAGAAGCGCACTGTCATTCTTATCGACCATATCATATACTCGGGCAATATCTCTCAGCACAAGAGAAAAACTAGTACTATCTCCTTTCAGTAATTTATACTCAGCCGCTTTCTCATACATACGGATCGCCTCTTCATATACATTCTGATAATCATAAAGCATCCCCATCTGCGAATAGACATTGGACAATAATCGGTACTTTCTCGTATCCCCCGCCACATCCAATGCCTTTTGGAAATACTTCAACGCTTCCGGGGCATCATTCAAATCCCGGTAGACACGGCCCATATAGTAATAAGACTCTAGTAATTTGTCTCGATCGCCATATGTCTCATAGAAAGCGGTGATTCGTTTGATCAAAGAATCAGAAGTATGCCGGACATACATCTTATCATTGACCTTCAAGTCGAGCAAGTCATAATACATACGCTGTTCCTCATCAAAGGACGAAAGGCTATCCCGCAATCGATCCAACAAAGGGCGGGCTTCCTCCGGATTTGTATCCGCAAGGGATTCGATCCGTGACAGGGTAGCGGGGTAAGGCTTCCCCCGATGATCGCAAGCATAAAAAGCCGAGATCAAGACCGACATCAAGAGGATGTATATACGAGGCATTGGAAATCTGTTTTATCACTTAAACGCAACAAAGGTAAAAAATTAAAGTGTAATAGTTTCATTGATATTTATACAAACTTTTGAAAGCCAATACGCAAAGTACGCTACGACCGGATACTTACAGGTTTTGCTTTTTACTCTTAACAAAAAAACACCAGATTTGCTTTTTGCCCTTAACAAATCCATGTACTTTTTGCTATCTATCTTGAATAAATCGTATATTTGTCATTCATTCAATCAGCGTATGGATAGTCTATTTATTAAACAAGAACGATTACTGGCACAAACGAGTACCCATATCATAAGGGAACTCATGAACCAAATTCACTGGGATAATCCTCTGATCGCCATCAGAGGATCAAGGGGTGTCGGAAAAACAACACTCATGTTGCAATACATCAAACTGAATTTCCAGCCGGGAAGCAGGGAGGTACTTTATTGCACGCTCGACAGCATCTATTTCAGTAATCACACCCTATCTGAACTGATTGAGCGGTTCTATTTGCAAGGAGGAAAACAATTATTCCTTGATGAAGTACATAAATATCCCACTTGGAGTAAAGAGATAAAAGAGGCCTACGACCTGTATCCATCTCTACGAATTGTTTTTAGCGGTTCTTCCCTATTGAATATATTGAATGCGGATGCCGATCTTTCCAGACGTTGCCTACCATATAATATGTACGGACTTTCCTTCCGGGAATTTCTCATGTTCTATAAGCAAATTGATATACCTGTCTATTCCCTACAAACGATACTGGAAAATCCAGGAAACATTTGCCGGGAAATAAATGAGAAATGTCGCCCCGTACAAATGTTTAACGAATATCTCCACGAAGGGTATTACCCCTTTTTTACGGGTAACAGAGAAGATTATTATATTAATATCGAGAATGTGGTCAATCTCATTATTGAGCAGGAACTCCCGTTGCTGTGTGGCGTAGATCCTGCCTATACACGGAAGCTAAAGGCTTTGATGGGTATCTTAGCTACCTCTGTTCCTTATGAGCTGGACATCACGAAACTAGCGGGAATGATCGGACTTTCCCGAAACTCTGTCATCAATTACTTACAGAATTTGGACAAGGCGGAATTGCTCAAGTTATTGTACTCGGATTTACTATCTGTCAAAAAGATGCAAAAACCGGATAAGATTTACCTACAGAATCCCAACCTATTGTACGCCATAGCTTCCGCTCCCGTACAGATCGGGACGGCAAGGGAAACTTTTGTCGTCAACCAGTTATCCGTAAATCATAACGTGGAATATGGAAAAACAAAAGGTGACTTTATCGTAGACCATGCCTACACCTTCGAGGTAGGAGGAGCGGATAAAACATTCAAGCAAATAGCGGATCTCCCCGATTCCTTCATCTTGGCTGACAATATGGAGTTCGCCACCGGCAAGAAACTACCGCTGTGGATCGTGGGATTAACCTATTAAAAAAACACGTACGACTTTTTTTTTAGAAAAAAGCGGTATCCAGCTTGCCGCCGGATACCGCTTTTCATTTATCTTTACCGATCAAGGAATCAGCAACGAGGCTTGATCTGCTTGAAGAAGTCATTACCCTTGTTATCTACCAAGATAAATGCGGGGAAGTTCTCTACCTCGATCTTCCAGATCGCTTCCATACCCAATTCCGGATATTCCACGCACTCGATGCTCTTGATATTGTTCTGAGCCAGGATAGCCGCAGGGCCACCGATAGATCCTAGGTAGAAACCGCCGTGATTCTTACAAGCGTCCGTAACTTGCTGGCTACGGTTACCCTTCGCCAACATGATCATGCTACCGCCATGGCTCTGGAACAAGTCAACGTATGAGTCCATACGACCCGCGGTCGTCGGGCCCATAGAGCCACAAGCCATACCTGCCGGAGTCTTAGCCGGGCCCGCGTAATAAATAGGATGATCCTTGATGTATTGGGGAAGATCCTCGCCACGATCCAGACGCTCCTTCAACTTAGCGTGAGCGATATCACGGCCCACGATGATCGTTCCGTTCAATGACAAACGAGTAGATACTGGATATTTATCCAATTCCTTCAAGATATCCGCCATCGGTTGGTTCAAGTTGATCTTGACAGCGTCGCCCTCACCCGCTTGACGAAGTTCCTCCGGAATCAATTCGCCGGGATGGCTATCCAACTTCTCGATCCAGATACCTTCCTTATTGATCTTACATTTAATATTACGGTCCGCGGAGCAACTTACACCCAAACCTACCGGGCAAGAAGCGCCATGGCGAGGCAAACGGATGATGCGAACATCATGTGCCAGATATTTACCACCGAATTGAGCGCCCAAGCCAATATTCTGGGCGGCGGCCAATACCTCTTTCTCCAACTCCACGTCGCGGAAAGCACGGCCACCCTCGCTACCGGTCGTAGGCAAGCTATCATAGAAACGGGTAGAAGCCAACTTCACCGTCAATAAATTCTTCTCAGCGGAAGTACCGCCAATCACGATCGCTATATGATACGGAGGACAAGCGGCCGTACCCAATGTCTTGATCTTCTCTACGAGGAAGGGAACCAATGTACCCGGATTCAAGATCGCTTTTGTCTCTTGGTATAAATAAGTCTTATTGGCGGAACCACCTCCTTTTGTCACGCAAAGGAACTCATACTCCATGCCTTCCGTAGCCTCGATATCGATCTGGGCCGGCAAGTTACATTTCGTATTTACCTCATCGTACATATTCAGCGGAGCGTTCTGGGAGTAACGAAGGTTCTCTTCCGTGTAGGTCTTGTAAACACCTAAGGAAAGCGCTTCTTCATCACAGTAACCGGTCCAGACCTGCTGGCCCTTCTCGCCGTGGATAATAGCCGTACCGGTATCTTGGCAGAAAGGAAGTACGCCTTTAGCCGCTACCTCGGCGTTGCGAAGGAATGTCAAGGCCACGTACTTATCGTTGTCCGTAGCTTCCGGATCGCTTAGGATCTTTGCGACCTGCTCGTTGTGAGAACGGCGAAGCATGAATGATACGTCGCGGAAAGCGGCGTTAGCCATAGCGGTCAAACCTTCTTTAGCGACTTTCAAGATCGGTTTTCCTTCAAACTCAGAAACGGAAACATAATCTTTTGTAAGCAAATAATACTCTGTTGTGTCCGGTCCCTTTTGGAACATCGGCTCGTAGTGAAACGGAGGTGTTGCCATATCTTTAGAATTTAATTATATATTGGTTTTATTTAAGTTTGTCCGTACTTTTCGATTGGCAAACTTAGCGAAAAAACTTGATATATAGATCATGGGGTAAAGAAATATAGTTATATTTGCCCGATATGAAAAAGTTGACCTCTTTATACATTATATTCCTGCTAACGATGCTCGGTTTTCAAGGAAATCTGAAAGCGCAGGTTAGCCACGGAGGCCGCCCGCTTCCGCTATCGCTCATGCGAAGTACAAACGGACAGATGTTTAAAGAAATGCCTCCGTTCGACGTCCAAGAGGAGTTACGCATCGACTCGCTGAATGAGAGCGACCTAAGAAGCGGTTTCCGTTTTGCCTATAAATTCATAACGGATTACAATCGGTACAACTCGGGCGTAACTTTCACCGGGCCGGATGGGACACGTGTATGGAGACTCGGGATCTACTCGCCCGGGGCCCTTTCCATCAACGTGCTCTTCACGGAATATGAACTGCCCGAAGGCGCCCAGCTCTTCCTATATAATGAGGACCAGACACAGATATTAGGCTCGTTCAATCACCTAAACAACTCGGAGTTAAACCTATTGCCGGTCTCTCCTATCCAAGGGGATCGCCTGATCATAGAATATCAAGAACCGGCTAACGCCTCTTTTCAAGGAAGACTGACCGTCGGGGAAGTCAACCATGGCTACCGGAGCTTGCGGGGGTTAGAACCGGGAGACAACACCTCACTGATCGGTAAAATTCCACCGTTAGCTTGCTATCAAGATGGGACAAACGATTACGCCCAATGGGGGCAAAGCGTCGTTCTCCTGATCATAGACGGAAGCGTAGGGTGCACGGGCACCCTGATAAATAATACGGACAATGACGGAAAGCCTTATCTACTCACCGCCTCCCATTGCCTGAACAAGCAATTCACGATGAAAAACCCCGATTATGAGAAAATAGCCGGAAGTATCGTCTGCTTTTTCAACTTCAACAGCCCTTTCTGCGACCCGATCCTAAGGGGAACGGAAGAGATGTCTACCGCATCCACTTACTTCAAGGCGGTTAATGAAATGGCAGACATGGCCTTGTTGGAACTTACCGCCACACCTCCGGTTTATTACAGGCCTTATTACGCGGGCTGGAACGCACAAGAGGTAGGACCTGCCCCCTATACGTGCATCCAACATCCCCAATACTCGGTAAAGCGAATCAGTATATCCGATGAGGATCTGGCTCCCTTTACCTTGACAGATCCAAACATGATTTTTTACAAGAACGCTCATTGGCATGTCAAGACTTGGGAAGTAGGTTATACGGCCAGCGGTTCCTCCGGATCTCCTTTATTCAATGCCGACGGAGAGATTATCGGAGCGTTATCCGGCGGGCAGTCCAGCGAGAATAGCCCGAAGGATGATTACTTCTTCTCTTTGATGAAACCATGGGACGCAATCGATACCCCCGAGAGACAGCTCAAATATTGGCTGAACCCGTCCAATGACGAGACCAAGGTTTGTGAGGGACTTGATCCGTATAAATCAGCCCCTTGTTTCCGGTTGAGCAACATCTATGACTCCGGTAATCAAGAAAACGCCGAATGTACGCTCTATCCCGGGTCTGAAAAAGCGTATTTATTCGGGAACAACCCCGCCAATATCACTGAATATGCGGAAGCTTACCAAGTAGCCGAAGCGGGTACCTTATACGGAGCTTATTTCGTAACACCGCCTGCCGGAGCGAATTACAAACAGATGGAAGTGGAAGTTACCGTTTACAGCGGCGACTCTAAGCCCTCTACATTATTATATACGGAGACATTCCAACCCACCTATAGCAATAAATCGATATTGGACGATACGTTTATTGAGACCGCTAAATCCCTAAATCGGTCACAGGAAAGTTATATCCATTTCTCCAAGCCCGTGAACGTCAGCGGAAAGTTCTACATCGGCTATCAGCTCAAGAGCGTCCCGGAGAACACGTATTTCTCCGCTTACAATTTGCCCAAAGGCAAAACGACCCGGAATACGGCTTGGGTTCATGATAAAAACGGCTGGAGACAAGCTACCGAATATACGCAAGCAGGTTTTAGCACCTCCTTGTTTATCGATCCCGTCATTCAATACGGTAACCCCATCAGCAACGAAAAGCTCGAGGCGAACGAGCAGGTACTCATTCATCTCGGTCCGGAGAAAGGCATGGTACACCTTGTTTTGCCGGATGGAATGGAGAAAGCGACTTATACATTGCACTCGGCACAAGGAAAAGTGTCGGAAAACGGAGAGATCACGGACAGGCAAGCTACACTCCATTTCCTAAAATTAACATCTGGAGTCTACTTTCTAACCGTGCATTATGGCGAGGAGCATTATACACAAAAGATTATATTTTAATCAAAAAATATACAATAAGAGTTCTGGGAAACCATCCATTGAAAAGAATGGCAAGAGGTACACAGCCATATTTTTTCAATAATTCTACCCATATTTTATGTATAAAACAAGCCTAGGATTCATTAATAAGTATTAATTAAAAAGATTTTATCGCTTCTTTGCTATCCATAACAAAAAAATACTTTAGTTTTGCACGATAATGGCTAAGGGATAATTTGGAAGTGAATATATTAACATAGTAACATTTTAAACTTACATCAAGATTATGAACAAAAAGTTTTTATTGCCATTCTTCGTATTGGCAGCCATTTTAACTCTTTCTTCTTGTTCAAACAAGTTGAAACCGTTGGCAGAACAGTACATTAAAGCAGAGCCGCAGCCGCTAGAGGCTATCGGAGGCAAAGTTCCTGTAACGATCAATGCGACTTTCCCCGCTAAATGGTTCAACAAGAAAGCTGTTGTAACTGTAACTCCGGTATTGCGTTACCAGGGTGGCGAAGCTTGGGGCACTTCTTACACTTACCAAGGTGAGAAAGTAAAAGGTAACAACCAAGTAATCCCTCAAAAAGAAGGCGCTAACGTAACTATGAAGTCTTCTTTCACTTACAAACCCGAGATGAAAAAATCAGAATTGTATTTGACTTTCGACGCGAAGATCAAAAACAAGACTGTTAAATTGCCGGACGTAAAGATCGGTGAAGGCGTTATCGCTACTTCCGAATTGGCAGACGCAGCTACTGCTACAGCAGCTATCGCAGCTGATAAATTCCAACGTATTATCAAAGAGGCTCATGACGCTAACATCATGTTCTTGATCCAACAAGCTAACCTTCGCGCTCAAGAATTGAATTCTGACGCTATCAAAGAATGGAAAGATCTTGTTAAGAACGCTGACGAGGCTCCGAACCAGAATGTAGCTATCGAGATCAGCGCTTACGCTTCTCCTGATGGTGGTTTCAAATTGAACAACACGTTGGCTGAGAATCGTGAAGGTAACACTTCTAAATATTTGAACAAGGAATTGAAGAAGATGAAAGTTGACGCTCCGGTTGACGCTCGTTACACAGCTCAAGACTGGGAAGGCTTCAAGGAATTAGTTTCTGCTTCTAACTTGCAAGATAAAGACTTAGTATTGCGTGTGATCTCTATGTACCAAGATCCTGAGACAAGAGAGAAAGAAATCAAGAATATCTCCGCTGTTTACTCTGACTTGGCTGAGACTATCCTTCCGCAATTACGTCGTTCTCGTTTGACCGCTAACATCGAGATCATCGGTAAGTCTGACGACGAGATCAGCGCTTTGGCTAAGAGCAATCCTTCTGAGTTGAATATCGAGGAAATCCTTTACGCCGCTACATTGACTAACAACGACGGTGAGAAGATGGCTATCTATACAAAAGCTTCTGAATTGTATCCTAACTGCTACCGTACTTGGAACAACATCGGTATGATGGCATTCAAGGCTGGTGATTTGGCTAAGGCTGAGCAAATGTTTAACAAGTCTAACTCTGTTAAGAATAACGCTTCCGCTAACATGAACTTAGGTTTGATCGCATTAACGAAGGGTGACCAAGCTAAGGCTCAACAATTGTTCGGTAACGCTGCCGGCGTAAACGAATTGAGCGAGGCTCTTGGCGTTCTTTACTTAGAGCAAGGCGAATATGCTAAGGCTGTTAACTCTTTCGGTTCTGTTAAGACTAACAACGCTGCTTTGGCTCAGATCTTGGTTAAGGATTACAGCAAGGCTTCTCAGACTTTGAACGGTGTTGCTAAACCTGATGCTATCACCTCTTACTTGAAGGCTGTTGTTGCTGCTCGTACAAACGACGCTAACGGTGTAGTAAGCAACTTGAAGGCCGCTATCGCTGCTGACAAGAGCTTGGCTAAGGAAGCTGCTATCGACTTAGAGTTCGCTAAATATGCGACTAACTCTGACTTCTCAGCTTTAGTAAAATAATTAGAAAATATTCTTTCTAAATAAGAAAAAGACCTCATCCTTTTGGATGGGGTTTTTTTATATTCCACCCACTCAAGCCTATATTTCAGAATATTGCAACACTTCAAAATAAATATTGATTATCAATGACTTTTTTATAAAATAAATCCGTAGATTTGCAAAATTCAATAAAGTTGTTGTAAATATTAATCAAATAGGGTAAAGAAATTATGAGATCACAAATCTGGAAACAAATGGTGTGGGTATTTTGTCTGCTCTTCCTTATGGAATCATGCGTTAAGCATGACATTTATCAAGGAGAAGACCCCTCGGTATATCCTCAAGAACCTACCAAAGAAGAAGAAGATTACATAGCCCAGTTCGAGAATTTCGAGAACATACAGGTTAACATATCTTCTCAGCATGAAGGGACCCTATATTCTATTTATTATGAATATCCTTATGAGGAAGGCTCTTTAGTCAAAGATCCTTATTTAATTGGTAAAACTCCGATCCATATGGCTCTGGAAGTACCTACACACGTAAAGAAACTCTATATCCTAAGAGGGGATGGGGAACTTATTGAGAGCGATGTAAAGGATATCACGATCGGTAGCGGAACCAAAAGCAGTTTACGGGCTACAAATGCGATCAGTGATGAAGTCCTTCATCTGATCAATAACAAATACTTCCCGGAAAAGTCATACAATGTGAAAAGCGAAGATTTATATAGATGTTCTGATCTAAAAATCACGGAAACCGTTTTTACCAGTAGCTTTGAGAAAGCGGATATTTGGCTAACCTATATAAGCGACGGAGGAATGTCCAAAGGCAACAGTAATATGCATGGTAAAATTTGGTTCTATACATATCCCTCCGAGAAGATGGAGAACCTTACTTTAGATGACTGCACCTTCTATGGAAAAACTAATGGTGCTATCCAAGTCACTGACTTCAATACGATCAACCAAGGCGATAATTATATATTCTACTCCAAAGAAGAACAGCCAAAGGCCCAAGCAGGAGAATATACCCGAATACCCTTGGGAAGATTCGACAAGGGGCTCAACGTCGGCTTCGTATATCGAGGCACAGACCGTCCACAGTTCTCCACTCCGGCATTAAATGGGCCGGATAACAATAAAGTACCAGATAATGGGACATTCTCCCATAATTACGTAGGCCATACCTTAAAATATGGTAATTCCTCTTTCAAAATAGAGAAAAACGTAGCAAACGGCTTCATTCACCACATTCAAGAAGGTGATTTTGAAGGAAATGTACTGGGAATGGAAAATCGCTGCCCAAACTATAGGGCCTATGATGGAGACTACAACGATATGCTTTGTCTAATCGAAAGTAATCCCGTTGCCATCGAGCCGGCAGAGCCGGTAACCCCTCCCGTCATAGAATCGCAAACGAACAAGAAAGGATTCCTCTTGTTCGAAGATAATTATCCAAACCAAGGCGATTTCGATTTCAATGACGCTGTCATATATTATAGCATCACAGCATATACCGATAAGAGTACCGCAGATGTTTATGCCCAGTTACTGGCTAAAGGCTGTACATTCCACAACCAATTTGGATTTAAGGACGCCAATGGACTAACTCCCTTTTTCTCCGATGTCAATGGATATGTCAATGTGAGAAAATTCGACAAGGAACCGGAAAGTGGGATTACAAAGACATTAACATATAGTGCGACTCAGCTGATCATGCCTTACATTGATAACGGGAAGGGACCGGTAAGTAAAAACGTCAAGAATACGGATCTATACCCATATGTATTGGATATTCCTTATTCGGAAAATCAACCTTTCCGTTGGTGTATAGAGAATAAAAGCATCGACGAAGCTTATAATTTTGACCAAGATTACCGAAAGGCACATGGAGATTGGTATGAGACTCCTAAAGATGAATCGTTAGTGATACAATTTACCACTCCGGATGAAGAGAAGAAAGATCCGGAAAATAAAGAATGAAGGATACACACTCATTGAAGGATCTCTAAAATCCTAACATCATATAAAAAACGGCGGGCTTTTTAAAGGCCCGCCGTTTTTTGTATCTATTAATAGAAGAATATATTATCTACCTTGGCGCTTACGCTCTGTCTCATCCAAGATGATCTTACGCATACGCATATTATTCGGGGTGATCTCTACGTACTCATCGCCCTTGATGTACTCAAGCGCATCCTCTAGGCTGAATACGATAGGAGGAGCCAAGGAAACTTTGTCGTCCGAACCAGAGGCACGCATATTCGTCAACTTCTTGGATTTGGTAACATTTACCACCAAGTCATTGTCCTTGGTATGCTCACCAACCACCTGTCCAGCGTAAACCTCCTCGCCCGGGGCGATGAAGAAACGTCCGCGGGATTGCAAGTTATTCAGGGCATAAGCGAAAGCCTGACCTGTCTCCATAGCGATAATCGAACCATTCATACGTCGTTCGATATCACCCTTCCACGGTTGATATTCCAAGAAACGGTGTGCCATGATAGCCTCACCGGCAGAGGCGGTCAATACGGCGTTGTTCAAACCGATAATACCACGGGAAGGAATCGTGAATTCTAAGTGCATACGACCATTCTTGCTTTCCATCATGGTCATCTCGCCCTTACGCTTCGTTACCATATCGATAATACGGCTAGAGCATTCCTCCGGAAGATTCACCGTCAATTGCTCTACCGGCTCACATTTCTCACCATCGATCTCCTTGATGATAACCTGAGGCTGACCTACCTGCAACTCGTATCCCTCACGACGCATCGTCTCGATCAATACAGACAAGTGAAGCACGCCACGGCCATATACCAACCAAGAATCAGCGGAATCAGTAGGAACTACGCGTAAAGCCAAGTTCTTATCCAATTCTTTCTGCAAACGGTCAAAAATATGACGGGAAGTAACAAACTTACCATCCTTACCAAAGAACGGAGAATTGTTGATCGTGAAAAGCATAGACATCGTAGGCTCGTCGATAGCGATCGTTGGCAATGGCTCCGGCTCGTTCACGTCGGCGATAGTCTCACCGATCTCGAAACCATCGATACCGATAATAGCGCAAATATCCCCGGACTGCACGGAATCAACTTTCGTACGTCCCAAGCCCTCGAATACATCCACTTCCTTGATCCTCGATTTCACCATACTACCATCACGCTTACAAAGCATGACATCTTGGCCCTCTTTCAACTCGCCACGGTGTACACGTCCTACGGCGATACGACCTACATACTTAGAATAATCCAAAGAAGTAATCAACATCTGCGGAGTACCCTCCAACATCTTTGGTTCGGGGATATACTTGATGATCGCATCAAGCACAGCCGCGATATCCTCTTTCGGCTCCTTCCAATCCTCGGACATCCAGCCCTGCTTGGCGGAACCATAAATAGTAGGGAAGTCAAGCTGCTCCTCGGTAGCATCCAGACTAAACATCAAGTCGAATACCATTTCCTGCACTTCCGACGGGCGGCAATTCGGCTTATCCACCTTATTAATTACCACGATCGGCTTCAAACCCAGTTGAATCGCTTTTTGCAAAACAAAACGAGTCTGCGGCATAGGCCCCTCAAAGGCGTCTACCAATAGCAAACAACCATCCGCCATATTCAAGACACGCTCCACCTCGCCACCAAAGTCGGCGTGGCCCGGAGTGTCAATAATATTGATCTTATATCCCTTATAATTGATAGACACGTTCTTGGCAAGAATCGTGATACCTCGTTCCCGTTCCAGATCATTGTTATCCATGAACTGATCCGGTTCTGCCTGTCCTTCACGGAAAAGCTTACCGGCTAATAACATCTTATCCACGAGCGTCGTTTTGCCGTGGTCTACGTGCGCGATAATCGCAATGTTTCTGATCTTTTGCATTGAAGACTAATTTATTGGCTGCAAAAATACGATATTTTTACGATATATATATGACATTCATGCTTCAAAACACAAAAAAGATAGCAGAATCTATTGCAAATCAAAAAGGAATGCCTACCTTTGCGACCGCTTAGATAACATAGTATTAATTTATTAAAGTAAAAAGAATCATGTATTTAGATTCAGCAAAGAAACAAGAATTATTTGAAAAGTATGGCAAATCAGCTACTAACACAGGTTCTGCTGAGAGCCAAATCGCATTGTTCACATTCCGTATCTCTCACTTGACAGAGCACTTGAAAGTGAATCACAAAGATTACGCTACGGAAAGATCATTGAAGATGTTGGTAGGTAAACGTCGTCGTTTATTGGACTATCTGATCAAGACTGACATCGAGAGATACCGCGCTATCATCAAAGAACTTGGTATCAGAAAGTAAGAAAAAGCTTACTCGAAAATATTAAAAAGGGCAATCCCAAATGGGTATTGCCCTTTTTATTTGTCTTAATCCTAGATATAATAAAATATTAATGTAAATTTGCGCCGTTTAGTATCAAATTATCAAACATTACAGGACTATAAATAACAAATCATACACATGGGAAACAACAAAATTATAGGCGCGAAAATTAAAAATATCCGGGAATCGAAACAACTCTCTATCGAGGAGGTAGCCGAACGCTCCGGGTTAGGTATCGAACAGATCGAACGTATCGAGGGTAACTTGGATTTTCCATCTTTGGCCCCTCTTATCAAAATAGCACGGGTATTAGGGGTACGTTTGGGTACATTCTTGGATGACCAAGCGGAGCTAGGCCCGGTCGTATGCCGCAAAAAGGACAGCGAGGCCGATGGTATCGGGTTCACGAACAACGCGACACAAGGGCACAAGCATATGGATTACCACTCGCTCTCGCAAGATAAGTCCGGCCGCCATATGGAACCCTTCTTGATCGAGATCGCTCCCTCCGAGGAAGGCGAGGATTTCATCCTGTCCACGCATGAGGGAGAGGAGTTTATCTACGTATTGAATGGCGTCGTAGAGATCAATTACGGAAAGAACACCTATATCCTAGAGGAAGGCGATAGCATCTATTATGATTCCATCGTGGCGCATCATGTACATGCGGCAGCCGACAACAAGGCCCGAATCCTAGGAGTTGTCTATACACCTTATTAAATCCAGCGTTTTATGGAATTACATAACAGAACCCTTGGCCAATGGCTGGAACATTGGGCCGAGACTACACCGGACAAGGAATATATCGTTTATTCGGACCGTGACTTACGTTTCACTTGGAGCGAATTCAACAAGCGTGTGGACGACATGGCGAAAGGCATGCTGGCGATCGGTATCACTCATGGCACACATGTCGGCGTATGGGCGACAAACGTACCGGATTGGCTGACTTTCTTATATGCCGGAGCCAAGATCGGTGCCGTACTGGTCACGATCAACACCAACTATAAACAAAGCGAACTGGAATATCTGGTTGAGAACGCCGATATCCATACGATGTGTATCACAGACGGCGTGTTTGATGGAAGTTACGTGGACATGGTCTATACCATGTTGCCGGAATTGAAGACCTCTCAACGGGGGTATTTGAAAAGCAAGCGTTTCCCACGCTTGAGAAATGTAGTATATATCGGACAGGAGAAATACAGGGGTATGTACAATACGCCCGAGATGTTGCTCCTCGGACAAAATATCAAGGATGAGACGTTAGAGGCTGCCAAAGCGAGAGTAAATTGCCACGACGTTGTCAATATGCAATATACTTCCGGTACGACCGGCTTCCCGAAAGGGGTCATGTTGACTCACTACAACATCGCCAACAACGGTTTCTTGACGGGTGAGCATATGAAATTCACCGCCGACGATAAGCTTTGTTGCTGCGTACCTCTCTTTCATTGCTTTGGTGTGGTATTAGCTTCCATGAACGTATTGACGCATGGATGTACGCAAGTGATGGTCGAGAAATTCGATCCGCTATTGGTATTAGCTTCTATACATAAAGAGCGTTGCACGGCCGTGTACGGCGTGCCTACCATGTTCATTGCCGAGCTGAACCACCCGATGTTCGAGATGTTCGACCTCACGTCGTTACGTACCGGTATTATGGCAGGTTCTCTTTGCCCGGTTGAACTCATGAAAACCGTGGACGAGAAGATGCATATGCGTGTAACCAGCGTGTATGGATTGACAGAGACCTCACCGGGTATGACCCACTCCCGTATCGAAGATCCGGCCGAGGTGCGTTATAATACCGTAGGCCATGAGTTCGAATTTACCGAGGTACGGGTTATCGATCCGGAGACTGGCGAGGAATGCCCCGTCGGTGTACAGGGCGAGATGTGTAACCGCGGTTATAATAACATGAAAGGTTACTATAAAAACGAAGCCGCCACCAATGAGGCGATCGACAAGGATGGCTTCCTGCATTCCGGCGACTTAGGCGTGAAAGACGAGAACGGCAACTATCGGATCACCGGCCGTATCAAGGACATGATTATCCGCGGGGGCGAGAATATCTATCCCCGTGAGCTGGAGGAGTTCCTCTATCATTTCCCCGGCGTGAAAGACGTGCAAGTAGCTGCTGTTCCTTCCAAGAAATATGGAGAGGAAGTGGGTGCCTTTATCATCCTTCACGATGGTGTGACGGCTACGGAGGAAGAGGTGAAAGACTTCTGCCGCGGAAAGATCGCCCGGCATAAGATCCCGAAATACATCTTCTTCGTCGATACCTTCCCGATGACCGGAAGCGGAAAGATACAGAAGTTCAAGTTGAAAGACCTCGGGCTGAAACTATTGCAAGAGCAAGGTATCACGCCGGCCTAACGATTTAGTGGACAGTTAACAGTTACTTTAAAATCCTCATAATGGGCGGCACGATCTTCCCGTGTCGCCCATTTTCCTAAAGAACGATGGACGGGATCAACACACTGCGTTACTCGGATTTATTTTTAGCGATGTATTTCGATGGCGGAAAGAGCTGCCTGCACCGGAATCATTCGCATGTGTTGGTGTATGTATACTCCGGAGAGATGGTAATCGACGAGAAAGGCCAAATCACCCGGTTACATAAAGGAGAATGCGCTTTCATCCGCAAGGACTTCAGCGTACAGATGACGAAACAAGCATGGAATGGCGAGCAGTTCAAGGCGATCTTCTTGATGTTCACCATGAAGTTCCTACGCGACTTTTACAGCAAATTAGATCGAAATACTCTCCCTAAAGACGCCAAGCGAGATCAGGTAAGCCTTTACAAGCTACCGTCCAACCGTCCCGATATCGTAAGCTTGTTTGAGTCGATGACCCCTTATTTCAATTCCAAGATCCAACCGACAGACGAATTGCTTCAACTAAAAATGGTCGAGGGCGTCTATGTGTTGCTCAATACCGACAAGAATCTATATGCCTCTATCTTCGATTTTACCGATCCATGGAAGATAGACATACTGGAATTTATGGAGCGGAATTATATGAACGATATTTCCATGGAAGAAATCGCCAACTATACGGGACGCAGTCTCTCCACATTTAAACGTGATTTCAAGAAATGTAGCGCTCTCTCGCCCCGGGAATGGCTCATCCGACGCCGCCTTGAAGCCGCACATGGGCTGATACGTAAGGGGGGACGTAAGGTCTCGGAGATTTGTTTCGAGGTAGGCTTCAAGAACCTTTCCCATTTCTCGAAAATCTATAAGATAGCGTATGGCGTACCGCCAACCGAGGATATATAATATTTATAATGGCCCACACAACAAAGCTATTTGAACCACATAACAAAGCCTCTATACCACTCCCTCCTTATCTTCGCGACATAAATAATAACAAAATGTAAATCAAATGATCATGACAAAGACAACGGAAGAGAAAGTAGCTTTAGTAACCGGTTCAGCGATGGGTATCGGACTCGCTTGCGCTGAAGCCTTCGCCAAGGCTGGATACATAACCGTATTGGCAGACATCCGTGAGCCGGGAGAACAGGTAGAGAAATTAGTAGCCGAGGGACATAAGGCCGTAGCGTATCGGTGCGACGTGTCAAACACGCAAGCCGTAAAAGAGATGATCGACTGGACCGTAGCTACCTACGGAAGACTGGATGCGGCTCTTAACAACGCAGGCATACAAACACCGCAACGCCCAATGGCGGAAATCACCGACGATGAATTCGACCGTACCGTGGCTGTCGATTTGAAAGGTGTCTGGAACTGCATGCGTTATGAGATCCTGCAAATGCTGAAACAAGGCGGCGGCACCATCGTCAACACCTCATCGCAAGGTGGAGTCACGGGATTTCCGGGGCAAGCGGTCTACATAGCCTGTAAGCATGCCGTTATCGGACTGACACGTACCGCCGCTATCGACTATGCGGCAAAGAACATCCGCATCAATGCCGTATGTCCGGGCGTTATCCGTACGCCGATGGCGGAAGACTTAATGCGGCGTGACCCTTCCTTGGAGAAGGAGCTGGTGCGCGACATTCCCGCAGGGCGGCTCGGCAAACCGGAAGAGATCGCCAACGCCGTACTTTGGCTATGCAGCCCGCAAGCGAGCTTCGTCGATGGCCATGCGCTATTGGTAGATGGAGCCTTCAGTATTCATTAAAGCGCAAAACTACAGAGAGCCCAATACTGCAACGGCGTTGCAGTGTTACTGCAATGCAGGTTGCAGTAATGCTGCATGGCTGTTGCAGAACTGCTGCATGGCAGGTTGCAGTAACGAACCCACCGTACCTCTCAGCAAGCCTCTGCCCTAGATGGAAATTCATAGATAAAGAACACCTACTATCAACGCTTTTTCGTACCTTCGCGTCTCAACCATTTATAGTATTAATTTATGTCACAATTATTTCCAACTAATCTGCCTTATAAAGTGGCAGATATGAGTTTGGCTGAATTCGGTCGCAAAGAGATCGAGATCGCCGAACACGAAATGCCGGGATTAATGGCGCTACGCCAGAAATACGCCGATCAGAAACCCTTGAAAGGCGCACGTATCACCGGCTCACTGCATATGACTATTCAGACGGCAGTGTTAATCGAAACATTAGTTGCGTTGGGAGCGGACGTTCGCTGGGCTAGCTGTAACATCTTCTCCACACAGGACCATGCGGCGGCGGCTATCGCAGCGGACGGCGTACCGGTATTCGCTTGGAAAGGCGAGACGCTGGAGGAGTATTGGTGGTGTACGGACATGGCGCTTCGTTTCCCGGAAGGCAAAGGTCCTCACATGATTGTTGACGATGGCGGTGACGCTTCCTTATTGATTCACATGGGCTATCGTGCGGAGAACGATGCGGAGACCATCAACCGCAAAGGCGGGAATCATGAGGAACAGGTTATTCTAGATACATTAAATCGTATCCTTCAAGAAGATAACAGCCGTTGGCACCGTACGGTAGCCGAGATGAAAGGTGTGTCGGAAGAGACGACCACCGGCGTTCACCGTCTGTATCAGATGATGGAGAAAGGTGAGTTGCTGGTTCCGGCTATCAATGTTAATGACTCCGTGACGAAATCCAAGTTCGATAACCTATACGGTTGCCGTGAGTCTTTGGCGGACGGCATCAAACGGGCTACGGACGTAATGATCGCCGGCAAGGTAGTAGTCGTGGCCGGATACGGTGACGTAGGTAAAGGCTGCTCTCACTCCATGCGCTCTTACGGGGCTCGCGTACTCGTGACCGAGATCGATCCGATCTGCGCCCTGCAAGCCGCTATGGAAGGTTTCGAGGTTACGACCATGGAAGAGGCCGTGAAAGAGGGTAACATCTTCGTTACAACCACCGGAAACTGCGATATCATCACGATCGAGCATATGACACAGATGAAAGATCAAGCGATCGTATGTAACATCGGTCACTTCGACAACGAGATACAGGTGGATAAGCTTGTCAACTATCCGAATATCAAGCACACGAATATCAAGCCTCAAGTAGACAAATATACGTTCCCGAACGGAAACTCCATCTTCTTATTGGCAGAGGGACGCTTGGTAAACTTAGGTTGCGCTACGGGACACCCGTCATTCGTAATGAGTAACTCGTTCACGAACCAAGTGCTTGCCCAAATGGACTTATGGCAAATGGCTTATGAGGTAGGTGTATACCGCTTACCGAAACGCTTGGATGAGGAAGTTGCCCGCCTACACTTGGAACGTATCGGCGTGAAATTATCTACATTATCACAAAAGCAAGCTGATTATATCGGCGTACCGGTAGAAGGACCGTACAAGGCTGATCATTACAGATACTAATTAATTGAAGATTGAAAGTTGAGAATTGATAATGAAGGGAGGGCAGCTCCTGTAGTTCTCGATTCTTAATTTTCAATTTTCAATTCTTAAATTTCAATTACCATGCGTTTCGCTATTCTCTCCCCTATTTATCCCTATCGTGGCGGTATCGCCCAATTCAGCGGGATGCTCTATACGGAATTAGTAAAGGAAGGCCATGAAGTGAAAGCTTTCAACTTCAAACGCCTCTATCCGGATATCTTATTTCCCGGCAAGACCCAATATGTAGAAGAAGGAGACCGTGCGATCAAGATCGAGAGCGTGCGAGTATTAGATAGCATCAACCCGGTTAGTTATTTCAGCACCGTAAACGCCATTCGCACTTATGCGCCAGACGTACTGATTATCTCTTACTGGATGTCTTTTTTCGTTCCCGGATACGCCCACGTAGCGAACCGGATGAAAAAGCATTGTAAGGTAATCGCGCTTATCCACAATGCGATTCCCCATGAGCCACGCTTCTTTGATAAACCTTTAGCTTCGTTACTTTTCAGGCAGTGCCATGGCTTTATCGTAATGAGCGATAACGTGCGGCATGATTTGTGGAAACTCTATCCGGGCGCTAAATATATCCAGAACCCACACCCGCTTTACAATCATTTCGGAAATAAGATCGAAAGAGACGAGGCGTGCCGGAAACTAAGTATCAGTCCGTCCCAAAAGAACCTCTTATTCTTTGGATTGATACGGGACTATAAAGGGTTAGACCTGCTGATAGAAGCGATGGGACAGCTTAACGAGGATTACCATCTCATTATAGCCGGCGAATGTTACGGTAGTTTCGAGAAGTATCAGGCTCTGATCGACGCATCTCCGGCAAAAGAACGTATATTCATCCACTGTGAATATATCAGCGACGAGGAAATCCCCATTTATTTCTCAGCGGCGGATGCCTTGGTACTCCCCTATCGCTCCGCCACTCAAAGCGGTGTCGTATCCGTAGCCTACAATTACGATTTACCTATGTTAAGTACTCCCGTAGGCGATTTCAAGAACAGCATCGAAAAGCCGGGTACAGGCATCGTAGTGCCTGAGATATCCGCGACGGCCCTCGCCCAAGGTATCGAGGAACTTTTCACCCCCTCACAGCAAGCCACCATCCCTGCGAACATATCCAAAGAAAAAGCAGCCCTCTCGTGGGAAACCCTAACGAGAAAACTGCTCGATTTTATCAATAGCGGTTTCATCTAGTTGTAGAGACGGGGCGTGCCCCGTCTCATCCTAGCAAAACAGTAACTTAAAATACGATCAGACAGTAGAAAGACGGGGCACGCCCCGTCTCTACAACCAACCGGAATTTATATCTCTTTTTGCTTTCTAGCTTTCCAAATCGAATATCCTACCGCACCAATCAATAACAACAAGATAATCAACGAACTGAAAGAAGTAATATAAGCCGCCGTAATATAACCTTGCGGTCTAAACTCAAATACGATCTGATGCTCTCCCGCAGGAACTAACATAGCCCTTAATATCCAATCCGCCCGGAAATGCGGAGCGGGCTTCCCATCAATCGTAGCTTCCCATCCCGGTTGATAATAGATCTCAGAGAATACCGCTAATTGCTCAGAATTCGTCTTCGTCGTATAAACTAACTTATTAGGGCGATAACTATCCAATGTTATCGTAGCGGTAGAGTCCAATTGAGGCGTGAAACCTTTCACCTCATTGGCGAAACGTTTATCGACAACCGCCGTCGTTAACGGATTAATCGTATTCAACGCCGCTATTTCCGCATCCGCATTCTCCACGACCTCCACTTTATCCACAAACCAAGCGTTGCCGAAAGCAAACGGATTCCTCAAAGGCGGTTGCTCCGGATTATAGATAATATAACGTGTATTGAGCATATTCAAGGACGGGCAAGCAGCGAACGCCCCCATCAAATCCTCTGCGGTCTGCGCTTTCTGGAAAGCCCCGATAACCGAGTTAAGCTCTCCTTGCAGACGGTGGTCGATCAATTCTTGGTACCGTCTCAGCTTCGCAGCGTAATAACCACCGACGGAATGGTGATAGTACGAGGTCGTTGTCTCCAAGAAAGGATTATTCAAATTCAAGACACGATAAGAAAGGTCCTTATCCTTCATGATTTCTTGATCGGCTACCGTCTCTTTATATACCTCTGTAGGTTTCTGACGGATAAAGTTACTATCGTTCAAATACCGTTTATCCACCGTCCATAAGTCAACCAACATCAAGACCGCAACACCGATCCCTACGAATGTCGCCACCTTTTTCCGATCTTTCGAAGTATAGAACCAGAACAACAAAGCCGCCCCTAATAAGATAAAGACCAAAGAGCGCAACGCATCCGCCGAAGCCAAGGAAGCACGATCCATTAACAAGGCGTTGTAATACCAATCCGGCAACTGATATTGAGCGTCGAAAGAAGAACGGAAATCCAACAGCATACTCGGCATCAACCAAAGGATTAAAGAAAGCCCCCCCGTGATAGCCAAAGCAACGATCAATCCTCTCTTCAACAAGGCATCGCTCACGGTCTCCGATAGCACCTCTTTCAATCCCCATATAGCGATAATAGGAAATACCATACCCGGAATAACCAATGCCATCTCTACGGTACGGAACTTATTATACATCGGCAAGTAATGGAACATAAAGTCATTGAAGCTATCAAAATTACGTCCCAATGCCAGCAATATCAAAAAGACAGAACCTCCGAATAACCACCATTTCATCGGATTCCGGATCACGAACATTCCCAGAACAAACAAGAAGCAGACCAATGCCCCGAAATAAACCGGCCCGGAAGTAAATGTCTTCTCTCCCCAATAGGTAGGAGCCTGTACCTCTTTTCCGACTTGAGCGCCTTTCGCCCTTAATTCCTTATATAACTCAGAATCCGGGCCTAGCATTCCACCCGAACTTCCACCATAGGCATTCGGAACCAACAAGGTCAACAACTCCCCTTTTCCATAGCTCCAAGCGAACGCATAATCCTTGTCCAAGCCGGAAGAGATCTTCTCGCCCGAAGGGGTCGTTGTCGTTAATTCCGTAGCCCCACGGATAGAGTTCTGTCCCAAATCCCATTGAGCATACATATTCTGGGCATTCGGCAACACCGCCAATATCACGCATCCAGCCATAATAGCGGTTACCGTACCCAGTTCTTTATAAGCTTTTTCCTTCAGTTTATTGAACAAATATCCCAAATAAACGAAGAAGCAAAGTAATAATAAATAATAAGTGATTTGCAGGTGCGTATTCGCGATAGAGAAAGCGACACCCAACAAGAACACGACCGCCCCCCATAAATACTTACGCTTGAACAACAGGGCCATACCCGCCAACGTTAATGGCATATAAGCGATTACATACGCTTTCGTGACATGGCCGGCCTCTATAATGATCAGATTATAAGACGCTAAAGCGAAAGCGATAGCACCAGCGATCGCCAACCACCAATTTACGCCCATGACACACATCAAGATATAGAAACAAACGAATCCGGTAAACACCATCCCCGCATCCATATACCCCAGCGCTTTTAAAGGCTTCTCCACTAAAAGATATCCGGGAAATCGTGGAGCCGGATTTCCATATCCCGACACATAAGGCATTCCGCCAAACATGGCATCGGACCATGCGCTGAATTCTCCCGGTTGGGCCGTCTTCTCATATTCATCCATCTGGCTATTCCCCATACCGATAGCCTTTTCCGTATCCCCTTGCCGGACTACCTTACCCTCAAATACGGCCGGAGAAAAATAAATCACTGTCAATACCAAGAATACGGCTATCGCTGCGATATGTTTTCCCCATTTACTCATTATACTCCGCATAAAACTTATCTATAATTTATTGTTTATACTCTACCTTTAAACCATTTGGCAAAATAGAATCTCACGGCGAACCAACCATGCAACAGAATCGTCGACACCTTGCCATAATACTTACACATGACCTCATATCGCTCCTTTAAGGAAGCTTTCCGGTTCACACTACTTAACCCTTCCTCCAAAAAATTAGACAGGATCAAACGTGTATTATGTATTCTTTTCGATCGTCTCAGACATTGGATACACCAATCATAATCCGCCGTCAAACGGTATTCCGTATTATATAACGGAGCGATCTCCCGTTTTGATATAAACGACTGGTGACAAACCAACATTCCCATCCGGAAACTTTTCCAAGTCAGTTTCTCCGGTGCTTTCAATCTGCGCATCCCTAATGATCTACCCTCCGCGTCAACGATCCGGGTTTCTCCGTAAATCACGTCTGGCAAAGATACTTTCTTTTTCAAAGACGCCACAATTCTTTGCACGGTATCTGCGGTATAAAGTGTATCACCCGCATTCAAGAACCACACATAGTCCCCCGTAGCCAGCTTCAATCCCTTATTCATAGCATCATACAAGCCTTTATCAGGCTCGCTTATCCAAGAAGCGATACCGGACTCATATTGCTTGATGATCTCTACGGTCTTATCCTTCGACGCTCCGTCAATCAATATATACTCGATATTCGGATACGACTGGCTAAGTACGCTCAATATCGTACGTTCCAACCATCGCTCCGCATTATAGGTGATCGTTATGATCGAAAATGTAGGTTGCTGATTCATTGTTGTTTCTTTTTATATGCTTGATTAGGATGATTTGGAGTAGTAGGATATAAACGTTCTAAAAGCCCATCTTTCAATAATTGAGATACTATCTTATTCTTCAGATATTTTGAAGTACGTCGGGTTTTTACCGCGATCTCCTCGATTGTTAAATACCTACTTGAGCAAATTTCTACAATATAAGACTTTAATTCTGAGCTTTTAATTTCTTGCATATTTCTGCCAAGGTGTCCATCTTTCTTGTCCGAGGTGTCCATCTTTTCATTAAGGTGTCCATCTTTCTTGTCCGAGGTGTCCATCTTTTCATTAAGGTGTCCATCCAAGTTCTCAAATAAACTTCCTTGTTTAAGTCCTATTCCCTTATTCAAATGATAAGAAGTCCAACGTCCCTTATTCTCTGGATTTAAATATCCTTGCGAACATAAATCTTTTAACATAATAGATATCTCCGAGGAATGTTTATTAAGTAAACCCTGTAATCGAAGATTTGAGACAACCCCTTCTATCTCAGCGGTAGACAATATAACCAAAGCATCCCCATACATATTACGAACATCCTTCCCAAATATATATTCTAAGTGCTCCAAACTATCCTTAGGCAACAATACTTCCATTTTTAAATCTAGACAAACACGATCCGGTCTATTGGTCATAGATATAAACGGTTTTCTCCAATGCGCACTAGCCCAAGCCGACATTATCCGAAGACTACCCGACCCTGCTTTTTCACCATAACCTAATAAAGAGAACATGGTTTGTATCGTAGTATTCCTCGGGACACTACATCCTCCTTTATAATACTGTTCCAAAGGAACTAACATATAACCCGGATTCACGAACAGGAATCGATCCGGATATTTCTTTATAACAATTCCTCCCTGCCCCCTATAATCCGCATGAATAATACTGTTTGCAAAAGCCTCACGCAAAGCTTCATGGATAGCACCTTCATCACGTCTCCTCCCATTCTCCAATAAAAATGGTTTGGGCAAAGAAAAACTTAATTTAGGCCATACCCTATGAAAAAATTGAAAAAGATTAGCCTCCCATGTACCATCTGGATATATACGGTCTATCCAGCGACTCCCTTGATTGGATATCTCTTGGTAATCGACATGATAGTCCGGGAAAAATTCTTGTATTGATTGTGTTTTTCCGAACATCAATAATCCTGCGGCAGTTAAACCATAAGTTCCTGTCGCTCGATTTACTTTCCAAGCTCCCAACCTCTGCAAAAAAGGAAGATTATCAAGTGTCAAAAAGGGATGCATGGGTTTAACACTTCGAAGAATATTTCGATATTGATCTAATGTTGGCAAATCCAAGTCCTCTATCGTCGAATGTTCCAACACAAGAGAATCGGGTTTATCAGGCAAGGAATCTGCCAACATTCGCTTTACTTCCTCTGGCATGCACCTATAGTCTCCAGTATGATCTCGCCTATAAGTTCCTTTTAACATATCCGTTCCTATATAAACCGGACGATAACGAAAACTTGCGGGAGGCACCCTTATGATTAATACATTAATATCATCTTTCACCTTTTCTATACGAACATCCTTAGCCGTCAAAAGGTTAATGCTCACTTTTTCTTTATTGTTTATCTGATTCCAAAAATCATCAAGCCACTTACGCACAACATCCTCTTCTAAACCATCCAAATAACAATAATTATCTTTTTCGGAAACGCCAAGAATAATTGTACCTCCCTCGGAATTAGCAAACGCAGAATAAGACTCCCAAAGAGACCGAGGAAGCCCCCCCTTCGCACTTTTGAACTCCAGATCATACGATTCGTTCAAAACGCCTTTTTCTTCCAATATCTCTAAAACATTTGATAAATACTCTTTCATCTCATAGCATTCCTTCCTATACTATATAGTAACTTCCATTTTTCACAAAAGTAACTATATTCTTGATATAGATGAAATATCCAAAGAATTCATTCTAAGGCGAAGTTAAACTCCGATACAAATCAATATACCTCCCCGCTACAACCGATTCTTGATAACAATCATGGACCTTTCGAATGCAAGCCTCACTTAATTGTAAAGATTCCCGACTATCTATTATCCACTTAATTCCCTCCGCTAGATCTTCAGTATCCTTATATTTAGCTACATACCCATTCTTCAAATGATCTATCATCTCCGGAATCCCTCCTGTCTCAAATCCCACACAAGGCGTACCGCATGCCATCGACTCCATAATCGTATTGGGTAAGTTATCCTCCAACGAAGGAATAACGAACATATCGGCACAGGCATAAACGGAAATCATAGAGTCTTGATCCGATATATATCCCAGCGTATTCACCTTAAAAGGAAACTGGCTAATCAATTCTTCCGAGCTATTTCCCATCAACACGATTTCTATGCGATCTTGGTATTTCTCTTTTAGTTTTTCGCAAGCCTCGATCAAAAAAATCGCTCCTTTCCGAGTATCTGAAAGCTTAGCGGCGGCAAAAAGAAGAAGGAACTTATCTTCCGGCAGGCCGAATCGTTTACGGGCCACCTGCTTTTCCATACGCTTAAAGGCTGTCACGTCAATCGGGTTAGGAATCGAGGTAAAACAGGCTGTTCTCAACCAATTGCCTTTTTGGGCCTCTTCCATTATCCATCGGCTGCAACCGACAAACGTAATCTTAGATAACCCAATTTTCCCTTTCTCCTTAAAAACAGAAGCCGCTAAATCAAAAAACGGATTTCGTTTCAGCATCGGGCACTGATAACAATTCGATATATACTTCTCACATCCTCCCGGATAATGACAAATAGCCGTAGCTGGCCACAAATCATGCATAGTCCACACAATAGGTTTTCCGGTATTTACTAATTTCTTAATATCAGAAAGACACAAAAATCCTTGATTCACCCAATGCAGATGAATCACATCCGCCTGTTGCACTAATGGGTGCTTCGATAAATCCGTGCCTGTATTGGCTATGGAAACTTGAAAAAGGTTCTTCTTGCTAAAGAAGTTACAGATAAAGATTATCAGTCGTTCCCAAATGAAGCGAAAAGAATTAAGCCTATGTGAAATCCATGAATTATTTACAGAGAAAACTTTTACATGGTCTGTTTTCCGATCACGTACTAACATAGAAACCTCTACACCAGATTTACCCAATGCTTTCGCTAGTCGGTTCGCAGCGACTGCCGCTCCACCGGTTAATTCAGAAGTATTTAATATCAATATATTCATGGCTTCTCTATTATTTTCCAATAACCATTTTTCTTAGCTCCAATGCGTTCAATCCAACCATGCTCTTTCAATTTTTTTATAAGCTTCCGGATATACTGCTCTGTCAAATCCAAACGATTTGCTAAATCTATTTGACGGATAGTAGGCTCCTCTCGCAAGATCTGATATACCTCCCGTTCCATATCCGACAATTCATTTATCCGCTCAAAACCAAGCACTGATAAAAGGAATTGTTCAGGTTAGGCCGATTATTATATAATTTATCCATGACATCCTAAGTTATTATTAGAAGTATTGATTATCCGATGAAGCTCTACGTCTTTATCAGAATAGAGGTCATACAGCTTACATATATTCTTTTCACATTGCTCTTGCGTAAAAGCGTTATTCCAAATACGCATCCCCCCCGCACTCAAAGAAGAAAACCCCGTCTTATACCAACCCACTTGGCAACCATTCAACCATGTACGTAAACACAGCTCTACATCATCGAATTGGAATGGAGCAAAATCAAAATCAATATGTTTTAATTTCTCTAAGAAAAGAGAACGATTAAGCCACATCGGAGCTCTATTAACATGAGGGACAAAGCAAAAATCAATATCCTTCGTAGGAAGATCATAATCCAATATATCAAATCTGCCTTTTTGTTTATCTATAGCAAAATCAAGGCAATCTCGTCCTCCCAAAATGGCCAACTCAGGATATTTCTCAAAATAAAAGACTGCGTCATCTACCCACGACAAATCCTTAAAATCATCATCATCCTGTAATAACGCCACAAACCGCCCATTTACCATGCGAATTGTTTTGTCATACATCACATTCTCATACAAATCATTTGCTCTTAGTAGAAACTCATTACCCCTATTTAAAAAACGCATCAAGGAGATATGGTGATTGTAATCCGAACCATCATCTATTACAACAATCTCGGCTCTCGGGTAATTTCTCAATTTATTAACAACATGTTTTACCTGTACACTTTTATTATGAGATTGTATGATAAAACTCACTGTAGGATCATTAATGTATCCTTTCGCTTTCCAGTCTCCATACGTTTTCTGCTTTTTTTTCAAAAAACGCTTTACTAACGCCCAATACAACCTTTCCCAAATTAAACGAATATCCATTTTGTATCAATTAATTGACAAATATAAACACTTTAACAAACAATCCATCCTCTCCGCATATCGAATTTGCATCTTATTACCTTTCAATGCTATCTCTTCAAGTCCAACAGCACCCATCAGTGCTTTTTTAAGCTTATGGTATAAACCGGACTCATTAGAAGGATCAAATACTAAACCATTTTGGGGTTCATCTATTAAACAAGCCGATCCTGCGATAGATGAACACAAAGTATAGCAACCAGACAGTAGCGCCTCATTCACAACCGTACCAAAAGGTTCATATAAACTAGGTAAAACAAAGATTTGTGCTAAATTATAATAAGCCAATAGGTCTAAACCTTCTTGTTTTCCCATAAACCGTATTAAACCCGCAGATATATAGTCTTGTACCTGAGACTCCAAATCTTCTCGTAAATCTCCATCACCTACAATCAACAATCTAGCATCTGGAAAATCAGCGTTAACTTGACGAAACGCCTTTAATAAAAGAGATACGTTTTTTATCTCAACCAAACGCCCCACATATAAAATATTTTTTTTCCCTATTAAACTATACCTATCAGCTATAGAAACAGAAATTGATAAAGCTTTTAGCAATCGTTCTCTAAAAAAGTTGTCTGACTGAATGATCGGGAAATAAACATATTTCGACTTAAATCTCAAATTGCTTTCATACCAGGTCAACACATTATTATCGGCTAGTACCACGATCGAAAGGATATGTAACATAACGTAACGGGTAAGCTTTTTAACAAAATGCGTTCCTTGAGCCATCGATACGTTATCATCGCATATAGATACCACTGTTAGATTCCAGTTAAACAACAACTTATAAAAACATACTAAAAGTCCTAACAAATTATACTCTGAAACAAAAACAACATCAGCCTTATTCTTCCACAAAATAGTCAGTACCTCAAGCCTCAGATTCTTAATACCCATAAAACCTGAAGAAAGAAAATGAGGTGCGAAACACAATCGTTTTCTAAGTTTTTCCTGATCAAAAGCCTGTTCCAAAGCATTATCAAACTCAAAATAAAAGCTTGCATCAAACTCTTTAGCTAACGAATTAAAAAAATCAACTCGATAAGGAGCTATCGCCGGATGTAGTATAATCGCCCGTTTTTTCATATGACTCTATCTGATATCCTTTTGCAAAGCCGTACGTAAAGCCTCCAAATAGCCTCTGCCAAAATTCAAATCCGGCTCCACATAATTTCCTTCAGCCCATTCATTCCAAGACTTCAGAATCACGATCCGATGATCATCATCCTTGTTTAAGATCAAATGAACTGTTTGCTCTACATGTTTCTGGAAAAGTTGAGGAGTCGAATCTTTTAAAATAGCACCATAACGTCCTGTCCTAGGAGAATGATCCCAATTGGGAATTATTGTAGGATAAGCATTCTCTCTCTCATCCTCTTTACCAGAAAAATATTTCATCGCATCTTTGTACTGACACCAAAAGCCATGTTTAAAAACCTCCCTATTTACCTTATTAAGAACTTTCTGTACAAAAGATATTCCTATTCTCTGGTACTCAAACAATCTCACGACATTAACTGCGTCATATCCCATTGACAGAAAGTTATCTATATCATTTGGTTGATACGTATGAGCGACAAAATGAATACCCGTTAAACCATTCCGGGCAGCCAAACGTTGCCAACAGTCTATAAACTCCCTTGAATCCGGAATTTCCGCTGGAGCGAAAATTAAGAAAAAAGGTTTTCCGTCAACAGTCACATATCTCTTATCCTCAAACGCTGGCAGTACGTCATAGAAATGACGCTCATAATCAGAAAGTCCACCATAAGTTTGATCGATTAATGACTCTTTCGTCTTAACTCCATTATAGATACCTCTCCAAGAGTGATTGGCCCAAGCTAGACAAAAGGGGAAATCTGGCTTACCCGATTCTAAGACTTCATTAAAAGGCCTTTCCAACAAACGCCTTCCATTCCCAAACCAATAATGCCAATAACAGAATGCTTCCACCCCATACTCTCTTGCCATATCTGCCTGAGCCTGGCGTGTTTCCGGAACTCGCAAATCATAATATCCCAAGTCTGCCGGAACCCGTGGTTGGTAATGCCCCCTGAACAAAGGCTTAGCTTTACCTACGTTCGTCCATTCCGTAAAACCTTTTCCATACCACTTATCATTTTCGGGTATTGGATGAAATTGTGGCAAATAAAATGCCAAGACTCTTATTTTATTTCTATTCATTATCGTCAATAAATAATAGACTAATCCAAATTACGAATTAAAGAAAAATCATTATACCAATGATAAAATTTCAAGTTTGATTGAATATAACTCCGCAGCCAAAGAAGAATAAGAACTTGCTAAAGAACCATAGATCTTTGAGGTATGAGCCAGAGTGTACAATTCAACTAAAGCGTCGACAATACCACTTTCGTTATCTCGCCTAACTTCATCAAATCTAGTAATAATCCTTTCGCCAAACAGATCTTTTAGTTTTTTCTTTTCCGAGAACGAGTCTGAAGCTACATAAAAATAAGTATTCGGATCAAGAGTAACCTCCTCCTCAATTTTTGAAATAAATAAAGACAAAGGACTTCCTAATGTAGGAGTCGTATGATCTCCTCTCCTAATATGCATACCTATCACATGTTTGTCCTCAAAAAACTTCGTTCGTTCATCTATCTGCTGTTGAATAGGTTTTATCGGAGATAAGCATTTAAACGTTATTTCATTTTTATAGAAAGAACGAAATTGGACCAAATAAACAGAATCATGCTTTTGAAACGAATTTAACAAGCTCTCCACCGAAAACCGGTTATAAATATCTTTTTCATAAAATCTTTCCGGGAAAGCAACTTTTTGATATAAATAAGGGAGCCAAAAATTTCTCTTCCTAGGCCGATCATAAATATAATCTTGCCAATGCGCATCCACAACTTTTATATTTGATAAAATCGGAGCTAAGTCTAATAAAGAATGAAAGTCAGCCCCCATCCCCCAATCTTTAAACCAAATGACATGAAGCCGGATCCCATACATTTGACAAAATGATATAGCTGATGATATTGCATAAAATCGATTCGCCACCCCCCCGATCGGAACTAAGACTAAAACTTTCATCTTACTCATATTATTCATAAACTCTTATTATAAACGTTCCACTCTATTTCGAACAAAAAAAAGAAAATCCTTCCAATATTGTTTCAATGGATAATATTTTCTCAAAGTTTCCCCTCGATCTCTTTTAGCCCAAATCGGATAATATCCCATAAAGAACCAAGTGTATGACCATATATGAGTTATTGGATATATCTGTGCCTTATTCAATTTCATCAAAATTGAAAAAACACTTTGATCATGCCTATTCTCCTTAAAATCCAAAGCATTAGGAGTGGATGAAGGGGAGTCATCTATCAAATTTCTATTTTCCATCATCACTTTTTTCCAACATTCTACAACCTTTTGAGTATGATCATCTTTTCTTAGAAAAAAAGTGGTAGCATGTATTTGTCCGCTATTATAAATATCATCATCTTCTTGTATACCAAAGTATGAGAAAATATCACCTTTTGTATATTGTCTCTCTAATGAACCTTTGCGAGCGCCAAATACCAAAAATCCCGAAGGATGTTTTTTTACCTCTTTTATATATGCAAGAAACATATTCTTCCCCACCTCATTTATATGACAACCAGCATCTGTGTAAAGCAAAATATCGCCATATTCCATTTGTTGTAAGCATTGAAGTAAAATCTGGGGTTTCCAAATCCAATATCCAAACCCTCGCACTTCCTGTTTTAATAGATCCGCAGCCTCTTGCCGGAAAAAGGCAGATAGATTTTTTTCCGTACTACATTCGACACGATAAAACCAACCTGTCTCCTCAGCCTGAGCTCTCAAACGAGATAAAGAAGACAAATAACTGGAATTACCAAATGAGCATAAAAATATCCGATCCATACTAATCTTACTTATCTAATATAGTTTTTTCACCCCACAAGCTCCTGATATATTTCCATTTGCCATACAAAAATAATGGAAGAAAATAAGCTCGCACTTTATTCATAATACTTTTTGTATTCCCTCTTAACTCAGACCGGCAGACATAAGTGATCCACCCCGCTCTAAAAATGCCTAGAATCCTACCCGACGAAAGATACAACGCATATTGATAAACTAAAGGCTCCTCCATACTTAAATAAGGAAGCATTAGCCGGTATCGATCAGATATCTCCAAACGGTTTCTTTTACCCAACGATAAAAACCCATCCAGATAGCCTCTAAACCCTCCTTTCACATTTTGCAACAAATTAGAGCTAGCATGAGGATGGCGTCTAAAATATGTTAAATTCTCGACCTTATGTAAAAGACTGCGTTTAGATCTCGCTACTAAAGCCAACGCAAAATCATATACAAATTTCTCCCGCACCTCTTTAGGTGTTATTTGGATCAGCTCTTTCCGCATGAGGCAATCATGTCCCAATACACCATACTGCAAAGAAATGAATCGTAATCCCGTAAGAACAAACTCTTCTTTCCTCGCCGCAACATAAGAGGGAATCTTATCGAAGAAACTCACAGAATCCGCATAAACCATCAGATAATTTCCTATACAACCAACCAAGACCTCTATCTTGGTATCTACCCAAATATCATCTTGATCCGAAATCGCAATATAATCACCTGTTACTTTTTCGAAAGCCTTCCAAAAATTTCGATTGAAGCCCAGATTATTCTTGTTTCGATAAAATCTAATAAAAGGATATTTTTCCTTATATTCCTCGATTATTAAAGGTGTCGCATCTGTGCTACAATCATCCTGTATCAATAATTCATGGATAGGATAAGTCTGAGATACGATAGATTCCAGCTGTTCACGGATATATTTCTCACCATTATAGGTACATAATACGACAGAAACTCGTTTCAAACTCATCTTTTCCATAAGAACCCTATGCATTCTTTAAAAATTACAGACTTCACACCCCACATAATTCCAATGTATAAAATCGCAGACACAATAATCTTCAAAGCAAACCGTATATAAATATTCCCCGAGAAGAAAGAGACCCACCAAGCGCAGCTCAAAACTGAGAGAGTGATAAGAAAATAAGGCAATATGTCTCTTATTACATGATATAATCTAACACCTATCAAATGGCTCGCAAAACAATGCCACACAAGCAGCCAGCAAAGGTAAGCGAGCACATAAGCCGCAACCATCCATAAAATTCCATAAGGCAACATCATTATCAGCAACAATATCTGGAGTATGCCAAATATTACGTTAGCATACAAATAAATATTAGATTTCCCATGACTGATCACGATATTTTTATAAAGCTCGCATATCGGGGAAAAAGCTCCCCAAACGCACAGTAATTGCAAAATAGGAACACAAGGCGCCCACTTTTCCGTAACCGTAATCAGGATCAATTCATTTGCGACCAACGCCATGCCAAACATCAATGGAAAAGATATAAAAGCCGTAAAACGGATCATCTTTCTTAAAACCTGTACTTGCCTCTCCTTCTCGTAAGAGACTTGAGCAAATACCGGCTGGGCTACTCCTGATATCATTCCCGTGATAAAACTCCCCCCCATATTCATCCATTTATAGCCTTGGGAATAATAACCGACTTGCTGAACCGTATAGAACTTACCCAATAGAATAGAGAATATATTCGTAGACATCTGGCTAAACAGATTTGTCAATAACAACCTTGCACTAAACGGGAACATCTCCCTCAAAGGCTGAAGGTTAAAAGAGAAAGTTGGCCTCCAAGGTGAATAATACCACCTAAGAAAAGTGCCTAAACCGATATAAAGTACTCCTTGAATAGCAATCCCCCAATAAGCCATACCATTCAACGCCATGATCAGTGCAGCCGTGTTGGATAATAACAACGCATAGATATCAATCTTTGCCCTTTCCTTGACCATCAAGTTTTTAAACAAATAAGCGGCTTGAGCTGTTCCAAAACAACCAAACAAAAAACTTAAAAATACGATACGGGATACCCACAACAAATCCGGCTGATCAAAAAAAACGGCAATCAAAGGCGCCGAGAAAAACAAAATCACATAAAGGCCAATCCCTACTACTATATTAAACCAAAATACCGAGTTATAATCCTCATGCTTAATATCCAACTTATTTGTCAAGGCCGCCGAGAAGCCGCTTTCTTGAAGAGCATTCGCAAAACCCGTAAAAATAGTTAGCATCCCGACCATCCCATAATCTCCCGGCGATAATATGCGAGACAAAAAGATACCAAACAGCAATGCGAGTATCTGCTGCACCCCATTGCTCACCCCTCCCCAGAAGAGCCCTTTCGCTGTCTTATCTTTTAGTGATTGTTCTGCCATTTGATATTTACGGTAAAAGTGCCACAAAGATAAACATTTACTCTTGGGTAACGGGCAAAACCCGGAAGCTTTTCATACTTTATGTATAAAATAACAAATAGTACGTATGGAAATATGAATTAGTATCAATAGAAAACACCAATTAGTATCAATAGAAATCCGGATTTCTATTGATATTAATTAAAAAGTCTCGCACCTACTAGATATAATAAACTAATAATCAAAAATATACAAAACAGGCCCATTCTAATATAGCTTATTGTACATTTTTACATTTTACTAGTCTTGCGAACTAAAGGATGCGAAACAGGCACTCGTAGACTAATAGGCACATACACGGACATTGACAGACATAAACCAACACAGACCGATTTGCCTCATACGGCTTGCGATACCTTTGTCATGCTTTCGAAAACAAGGTAATTCATTTAATCATCTTTTAAAATTTAGAAATTATGGCAGTAAAGTACAGATTGATCGAGAGAAAGAACTTGGGTAACGACAAGACAGAAACACCCAAGAAACAGTATGCGCAAGTGATCTATGGAGATCTTGTAGAGTTCGAGACTTTCCTCGAGGAAGTGGCAGATGGAAGTGGAGTAGGCTCCGCCCAAGTCAAGGCGGTACTCGACCGTATCAATATCGTGTTGAAACGAAATCTCGCGCAAGGGCGCAGGGTGAATGTAGGCGAATTGGGCAATTTCCGTTTTGGGGTAGGCTCTACGGGAACCCCTACCACCGAGGAATTTACCACCAGCTTGATCAAAGAACCTAAAGTTGTCTTTAGCCCCGGAAAGGCCTTGAGAATAGCTAAGAAACTCACTAATTTCGAGAAAAAGGAACTCTCCGAACCGCAAAGCGGGGGTAGCCAAGACAGCGAAAGCCCTGACGAGATCTAAAATCTCAATCTCTATTCGCAGTGGATTTATGCTTTCAATACGTAAATCCACCGTATTGTTTCCAATATAAAACAAATCATCCCCATTTTATTTCGCATACAAAATAAAATAGCTTATTTTTGTTTTACATACAAAACAAAAAGCAAGCGGATGTGTTTCTATATCTTAAACGTATGATGATTATCACTCGAGACGAGAAACGAACCATCCAAGTCCAAGAGAGAACGATCGAGGTAGTCCCTATCTGGGAATGGATTCTCACGCCTTCCCCGCATAAATCCTCCGTATAATATCCACCACCTTCATACCTTCCAAGACGTTGGTCGTTATGATCTCGCCGGGGGCGCCGGAAAGGACATTGACCACGTTACGGATCACGAAGTTGTGGTTCTGGGCGGAGCCTTTGTAAGGGCCATAATCATTGCCGGGGTTGGTAGGAGCCAATTCCGGCATCTCATAATCCTTGATATGGCAATATTCTACCTCATTCATATATTGACCGCCGATTTTCACGCTGCCATTCTCGGCCACGATCAGCATGCTGCTTTCCAGATTCTTGTCCCATACCGCCGTTGAATAACTCAAGCTTCCCATTCCTCCGTTCACGAAATTGAAATTGACGAAACCGGAATCCTCGAACGCCGTTAGCTTCTCATGGTTGAAATCAGCGAAACGGGACTGGATATTGCAAATATCCCCGAATAACCAATACATAATATCGATGAAATGGGAGAATTGAGTGAATAAGGTACCTCCATCCAAGGCAGCGTCGCCATGCCATCCTCCGGGTTTATAGTAGCGTTCATCACGGTTCCAGTAGCAATTCAGCTGCACCATATAAATCTGGCCTAATTTTCCGGACTCAACCATCTCCTTGATCCAGACCGAAGGCGGGGAATATCGGTTTTGCATTACGCAAAATACCTGCTTACGGAATCTCAACGAGGTATAAACCACTTTCTCGGCATCCGCCAAGGTCAAGGCCATAGGCTTTTCTATGACCACATGATGTCCGCTCTCTATCGCTTGGATCGCCATCTCGGCATGTAAGCCGTTAGGTGTACAAATATTCACCACATCTATATCCAATCCCAAACGGAATAGTTCATCTATATCCCGGGCGAAAGGGACCGCATAAGCCTCGATCCCCAGCTCCTCTTTCGGACGGATATCACATAAAGCGACCAACTCCGCTCCTTCATCCCGGGTAATCATCTCGGCATGACGCTTACCTATATGACCACAGCCGATCACGGCGAAACGTATCTTCTTATTCATAAAACACTCTTTATAGATTCTATAATATAAGCCTGCTCCTCTTCTGTCATCTCCGTATGAATCGGCAAGGATAATACGGATCGGCTCAAGCGAGAAGCGACATTCAAATCCCCGGAAATCCGGCATCGCCCCCTCATCACCTCTTGCTCCTGCAAAGGCAATGGATAATAAATCATAGAAGGAATGCCTCGTTCTTTTAACGCAGCTTGTACTTGATCCCTCTTTTCTACAGCTAGCTGTACCGTATATTGATGATAAACATGCGATGAAAAGGCTGATTTTAGTGGTTTGCGTACAGCATCCAATCCGGAAAAGGCAGCATCGTATCTAGCAGCCACTTTACAACGAGCGGCGGCAAATTCATCCAAATACCGAAGCTTAACATCTAAGACAGCGGCCTGCAAGGTATCCAAACGGGAGTTGCAGCCCACCAAAGCATGATGATATTTTACCTTTTGCCCATGATTGGCGATCATTCGCAGTCGTTCGGCCAATCGTGCGTCGGAAGTAAACATCGCCCCACCATCACCATAACAAGCCAACGGTTTCGAAGGGAAGAAGGAGGTCGTTCCTATAGAGGCGATCGTACAGGCTTTCTTCACCGTTCCATCCGAGAAAGTATAATTAGCACCGATGGACTGGGCATTATCCTCGATCACATATAGATTATGACGGCTGGCAATACGCAAGATCGGTTCCATATCACAACACTGGCCAAAAAGATGAACTGCGATAATAGCTCTCGTCTTTTCAGACAAGGCATCTTCTATCTTTTCCGGGTCTATATTGAATGTACCGGGATCTACATCCACTAATACCGGCACTAGGCCAAGAGCCAAAGCAACCTCAGCCGCAGCGATATATGTAAAAGCAGGAACGATCACCTCATCGCCCGAATGTAAGTCTAATGCCATCAAGGAGATTTGCAAGGCATCCGTACCGTTGCCGCACGGGATCACATAAGGAACACCTAAATAGTCCGATAAATGGTTACAAAATCCCTTCACCTGAGGGCCATTGATAAAGGCACAAGCATTTATCACCGTTTGCATGGCGGCATCGATCTCACTACGCAAACGTTCATACTGCTTCCGCAGATCTACCATCTGTATCTGTTTCTCAAGCATCTTATCCATTCAAAAAACAGGGCTATCCCGTCGTTAAAACGAAATAGCCCCCTCATTATTGCGTTTACCTTATTATTTCACCTCACTACCCGGTTTCACCTCTTTCTCCGGAGTGATAACCGCCAGCTTTCCATCAAAATTCTCAGCGGAGAGAATCATGCCCTCGGAAACAATGCCTTTCAGCTTACGGGGAGCTAAGTTAGCGATGAAGCAAACTTGCTTGCCTACCAATTCCTCGGGTTTATAATGTTGGGCGATACCCGATACGATCGTGCGTTTCTCCAGACCATCGTCTATACGGAACTGAAGCAGCTTATCCGCTTTCGGAACCTTCACGCATTCCAGAACCGTACCCACACGGATATCCAGTTTCATGAAATCATCGAACTCGATATTCTCACGGATCGGTTTCGCCTTATAATTCGCTTCCTCATTCGCTTTCTTCGTATCCAATAATTTCTGTACTTGGGCCTCGATCACGCTATCCTCTATCTTCTCGAACAACAACTCTGCCTTGCCCAATTGATGACCGGCCTCCAATAGATCCGTAGCACCTAGGCGATTCCATCCCAACGGCTCTACATTCAGCATCTTATTCAGTTTCTCCATGCTAAACGGCAAGAACGGCTCAAAAGCGATCGCCAGATTAGCCGTAATCTGCAAAGCGATGTTCATGATCGTAGCGACACGAGGCATATCCGTCTTCGCCAACTTCCAAGGCTCCATATCAGCGAGATACTTATTTCCGATACGGGCCAGGTTCATCGCCTCTTTCTGAGCGTCACGGAAGTGGTAGGTATCCAACAGGCGTTCCACGTTCTCTTTCACATCTGCGAAATCCTTCAAGGTCTGGCGATCATAATCTGTCAACTCGCCAGCCGCCGGCACCTTACCCTCGAAATACTTATCCGTAAGGACTAACGCACGGTTCACGAAGTTCCCTAAGATAGCGACCAACTCATTATTATTACGAGCCTGAAAATCTTTCCATGTGAAATCATTATCCTTTGTCTCCGGCGCGTTGGCCGTCAAGACATAGCGCAACACGTCTTGCTTGCCCGGCATATCCACCAGATACTCGTTCAACCAAACCGCCCAGTTGCGGGAAGTAGAGATCTTGTCACCCTCCAAGTTCAAGAACTCGTTGGCGGGGACATTCTCCGGCAAGTTATAAGAACCTTCCGCTTTCAGCATGGAAGGGAACACGATACAATGGAACACGATATTATCTTTACCGATGAAATGGACCATTTTAGTCTCCGGATCCTTCCACCAAGTCTCCCAGCTATCCGGCAGCAACTCTTTCGTATTAGAGATATAACCGATCGGAGCGTCGAACCAGACATACAGCACCTTTCCTTCCGCCCCTTCCACGGGAACAGGGATACCCCAATCCAAATCACGACTCACCGCACGGGGTTGCAGTCCCATATCCAGCCAGCTCTTACACTGCCCATATACATTAGGTTTCCATTCCTTATGATCCTCCAAGATCCATTTACGCAAGAACGGCTCCCACTTGTCTAAAGGCAGATACCAATGCTTCGTCTCACGCATCACCGGCTTGCTGCCACTGATAGCGGATTTCGGATCGATCAAATCCGTCGGGCTAAGAGACGTACCGCAAGCCTCGCACTGATCGCCATACGCCTTCTCGTTTCCACAACGCGGACAAGTACCCGTGATATAACGGTCGGCCAAGAATTGCTTCGCCTCCTCATCGTAGTATTGCTCGCTTGTTTTCTCGATGAATTCACCTTTATCATACAATGTACGGAAAAAATCCGAGGCCATCTGATGATGCGTAGCGGAAGTAGTACGAGAATAGATATCAAACGTGATACCGAACTCCTCGAACGATTTCTTGATAATACCGTGGTAACGATCCACCACATCCTGCGGCGTGATCCCCTCCTTCTTCGCTCTCAACGTGATGGGTACCCCATGTTCGTCCGAACCACCAATCATCAACACTTCCTCCCCCTTCAAACGAAGGTAACGGGCATAAATATCAGCAGGCACATATACCCCGGCCAAATGGCCGATATGCACCGGTCCGTTCGCATACGGCAACGCCGTAGTAATCAGCGTTCTCTTAAAATGTTTTTCCATACCTTGTGTTCTCTTTTTGAGGGGCAAAGGTACGGAATAATTTGGTTAGATAAAAAAGATTGGAATATCATTCAAGGATGGATATATTCCTCTTTCGATCGCATAGTATATATTGCCGATCAAGACATAATAGAATAATCAACAAATGTCTCATGTCTTGTCCTTTACATTAGAGATTAATAACTTCCCATGTCTTACAAACTTTTCCTGCCGCTATATACACCACATACGCTCGCATGCGGTAAGCGGGGAATTGCCGATTGATATCAGCGGCATATCTTCTCACCTGATCGGCATCTTCGGGACGAACGACCTTCAAGGCCTCTACCATGGTAGCGTCTTTCGCCTTGAAATACTTGAACTCCACCACCCGGCAATCGTTGTGGAAGGCGGTGCCCGATATGCCCGTCAATACCAGATCCGCACGGCCGCTTGGCAAGTTCTGCTCCACGGCGAAGGTATAGCAGTTGCTCAAGTAACGACTCAGTACCTCGTAGAAAGAGCAACGAATAAAGTTCTCGTTGATCTTGTCGAATACTTGCGCCGGGAACTGGCCGAGATATTCCTTGAAATAATTTTCCACAAGCGGCTCCAGCTTCCGATGATCCATAAACAGGCGATAAGCGGGAACAAAACAGCGAGCGTCATCGCTAATCTGATTCAACTCGTTGTAATAATTCATGTAGATGCTCTGAGCGGTCAAGTTGGGAAGCACCATCACATAATTATCTTTCAACGTTGTCATGCCCAAGTAATATAGACTGACGGGGTAAAAATCCGGATCGAAGAACTTCTGCTTATTGAACTTACTCCTAAGATCCGGTTGAGAGTAGATCAACTCGCCATCGATCACCAAGGCATCCAGCATCTCTTTCGCATTCTCCAAGGTGATGGTAAGGCGGCGGATCCAATTCACGTCCGTTCGAAGGTTCTCGTCCACCATCTCATCGGGGACACCACCGGACAGCTCGGCGAAGTTCTTGAAAAAATAAGTCAATATAGTGGAATTAAATAACGGATGCGCGTTGGGCAGAAAGCGATAGCCATCATAGTTGTTTACGATAAGCGTCCACAGCTCGTCGAAACGATCCTCATTATTGCCATATTTACGAATAACATAGCGCAGGTATTCGGCAGCCTCCTCATGATTGAAACCCAACATCTCCGTGAAGTCAGGCTTCAAGGTAAGAATTTCGGCGATATTATAGCCGCTCGTCAAGTCATCCATCGTAACAGGCAGCACACCCGTACAAAAGCAAGTACGGATACTTCCCTCGCCGATACCCGCCTTGATAGCCTTGAAGAAGGTACGCAAGAAGCTCTCGCCAGTGGTGACAGACTCGTAAAGCGGGTCCTTATAGGCCGTGAGCAATTGGTTGGTGAAATTATCGTACTCATCAATAAGGATATAAACCTTGGGCAAGCCGCGCATACGGACATAAGCCAACGCCTCCTCCAGCATCTTGGTGGCATTACCTCTCACTGAGAACTTAAAATCACCGAAAAGATCACGGTTATGCTCTACCATGATCTCCACGGGGGAACAATTCAGATCATTAAAATTCTGCTCTAACCCGTCCATCGTGCTATCCATCACCATCTTCGAGAAGTCGTAGCGGATAATCATGTATTGGTTATGCTCCGGCGTAGGATTGGTCCCGATCCAAGTCCCCCCAAAAAGTTCCTCAAAGCGATGAGACTTACTGCGATCGTAGTAATGGGCGAGCATAGAGACCAACAAGCTCTTACCAAAACGCCGCGGACGCAGAAACACCGGAGCCTTATACCGCTCCAAATAAGGGATAAACCGAGTTTTATCCACATAATAAAAGCCACGTTCGCGTATTTCAGCGAAATCAGCCACGGCATAGGGAATGGTTATCTGAGGTATCATAAGATCTTCCTTTCTTTTTGATGTATACTGACAAACTTAGATAAAAATCTCCAATTCTTATACCTGTTCGCTAAGAAATCTTCTTTTATCAAGAAAAGGTAAGGAATAATTTGCGAATAACGGTTGGGACACGAGGGATGGAAATTGTCCATATGCTTTAATACATATTTGCACCTAGGTGCATTGGCCAACGAAACTAAGATACTTGGCCAACACACTTAGTTTCGTTGAACGATACAGTTAAGATACTTTTTAATCCAAAAGGGGAGAAAAGTAACTGGATATGTTTTTGGATTTGCCTTTAAAGAGAGAGACTGTATATTTTAATGTACGCACGTACGTTTTATATTATATGTAAAGAACGACACCCCCCTTGTTTATAGCTTGTGAAGTGAATAACTAGCGGCTACCCCCAGTGGTAAGCTAACGGCTTGGGAAGCCGTTAGTTATTCATTTCATAAGCCATATTTAGCATTAACAATCAACCCTTTAGTCGCATAGCCATAAGAGATTTCATATATAGTTCCTGCCACTGGTGATTTGATCGTCTTTGAATTCGTTTTATTTTCACCATCGTTATTTGTGACACTTAAAATGTAAGTTACTTCACTCGAGGGGAAATAAGCGGTTTCTCCATTGGATATTTCTACGGATCGGTTTCCGAATTGTACGGTAAAATGATAATCCTTAAAGCGATCACTAAAACCTTCCGGGAGTTTTAAGGAAACACCGATATTCACCATCGGGACTTCTACATTCAGATAGTTTATTTTACCAGCGTCTATCTTAAAATTCTTTTCAGCATAAAAGGCTGCTCCACCAGTTTCTGTATCTACCCAATTGGGCATGTCTTTATACGCTAGGTTATAGGTTTTCAGCAGATAGCTTCCGGCAGGCAAATCCAGCTTAGCAGGCACTTTTCCCGGTTCATATTGTTGCCCGCTCATTAATTGACCGTTTTGCCAAATCTCCACATATAGATCATTCTGAACTGCCCGAGTAGAAACAGTATTGACATTTTCTGTTTGAACAGAAAGATTTTCCAATATTAAAGTTCCTTTGCCTTCTGAAATATCAAAGGCTTCATCCTTTTGGCAACTTGCCAAAAGGATGAGAGTTAATAGAATATAAACGATATGTTTCATTCTTCTTTATCTTTATTTGTCATAAACAAGGGAAATATCATCAATATAAAGCTCGCTACCATAATGTTCATCAGCTCCATTCCCCCTAACTTTAGCTTTTACAACATTAGTATGTTTAGATCCAGATTTCAATGTTAAAGTCAACTTAGTAGCAACTACATTCTCTACCATATAATTAATTGGTATTTCATATAATTGATATTCAGTCTTACTAACAACATTTGTAGCCTCATATAAAATAACATCTTGATCTTCATTTTCTATTTTTAGTTCTATTACCCCTACATCATCTCCTTCTGGAATATAACGATAATAAAATTTCACTTTTGTTGGACGTACTTGAAAATCTCCAGAATAAGACAGTATCCCTATTGTATGAGTTCCCGTAATAGAACCATTCATACCTAGAAATGAACCTACATTTGTATTTGCTACACCATGCCCTATAGTTCTAATCAAAGCAGCATAATTACCATTATACTTATTTTCAGAACGCTTAACAGCAGATGCAGAGCAAAAGGATTCTCCTCTATAATTTGTGGTTTCCAGATTATTAGTAATCCATTGAAGACTTAAATCTTGAGAAAACGGGAACCACAAATTTTTATGATCACTCTGATCTTCCTCATGCCACTCCTCCATCCCAGAATTCGGCAACTGCACCGGATTCTCTAGCTCCACATCAATAGCATCCGTCATAACCACATCACGATAAACCGCTCTCACTTGATATGATCTATTTTGGGGATGTTCATTGAATAACACTTTCATATCTTGAATGTCTTTCCAAGTATCATCACCTCCGGACTTTTCTTTATACTGATATTTCAACTTAGACTTGATAACCTCCGGATCTCCTGTAGTAACGGTCAGTTCATCAATCGTAAACTCTTTCGTCCAGATATTTCCGGGTTGAACAGATACTGCCATTTCCGGCTTATTACACCTCAACGTATAAACCCGGCTTGGGTTTTCTTGCCCTTTAATCTCCTCACTACTCCAGCGATTATTCGCTCTCACATCTACTTCAATCTTATTTTCTACTGTCGTACCCGCATCTGTTCGCAACTTAGCGACAATGGAAGTCAAATCTAAAGAGGCTTTATCTACACCAATCTCAGGCAATACAATGCCTAACACATTTTCCATTTCCGCTTTATCTGCCGGAACAGATAAAAGATAGTCCTTATCATTCAAGCTTGAAAATTGCGGATCACCAAAAGTAAATTTCAGCTTCAAGTCTTGCAGTGCTGAAGCCGTATTTAAATTCAATATTGCCGTTTTAGTCTCTGTCTCAGCAAAGGAAAGTATATTATTCTCAAATCCTTCCGCCTCAACTTTCGGCTTAGGCAACCAATCCATCGGGATATCGCTCGTTATTGTCTCCTTTTTAATTTCAACTTTAGCGACATCCAACAATAAATCATCCGATAACTTCAATGTCAGTTTAACATGATGTCCGGCTTTCAATACCGAAGGCAAATCCTTATGTTTTAACTCCTCGGAAAAATCCTTACCGCTCACCTTTGTTCCCTCAAAATAAAAGGCAACCTGTTTCTCTGCTTGAAAATAGGCACTTTTCTTACTATCAGAAGTCAATTTACAAGAGGACTTCCCAACAACTACTTTCACCCAATAAGAAGAGAAGATTTTCTTCAACTCCGTATCAGTGGGGAAAGAGGCAGAAGCCAACGCATTGGCCACCTTGCAACTCAAGGTAATTTTCTTCTGCTCGCCCTCCTTAATCACCACATTAGTAGTGTCGCCTAAATAATAGGGCGCATCCAACGCTAAAACCGGATTATCTCCATAGGAAGCAGATATCGTATAAGTACCGGCCGAAGCAGGTATCGTCTGGCTGGTATAATTACCATCAAACAACGGAGAGGAATCCCCGTTCTTCACGACCTTAAGCTTAAACTGATCCGCTAGTGGCTTTCCCAATTCCGCTGGCGTACTTTTCGTCTCAATGGCAACACCCATATCCTGCAAGGATACCTGAAAGCCGGCGGTTTTATCCATTATTTCTTCCTCCTGACAGGCCACCATGAGAAATAATGAGAATATACAACAACAAAATTTATCAATCTGCTTCATCATATTATTTAGTCGTATATAAGTTCGAAATCATCTACATACAATATGCTACCGTCACCTCCGGTAAAATAATCGCCATATTTACTGGCACTTGCCACTACGATAAGATACATATCATTGGGCTTCTCCAGCGTCTTATATTCCAAATCGATCGTAAATTCTTTCCATGTTCCATTCGTTGAGACACACTCTTTGAGAGGAAGCTCACCATAAGCTATAATATTATTATCCGTCTTAAATTGGATAAACGTCTCAGCCTTGGTATTATCCACCGTATAAGACTCTTTAGCCAATGCGATATAAATCGAGCAAACATCCATATCTCCTTTTGAAAGCGTCCCCGCAGGCTGATTATCTCCTATATGAGTTACCGCAACCGGAGCGTATTGGAAAAAGCCATGCAATGCGAACGGGCGCGAAGCGAACGACCTTCCGAATTTGATCTTCGCACCATTCATTCCAACCAAACTGCCAAAAGATCCGGTATACAGGCTCGCAGCGGCAAATTTCACCTTAAACTGCGATTTCAACTCGGCAGATTTTCCACCCGGCGTATGCACAACCGTTGAATTTCCTTGAGTCGGGTTGATATTGACCACAGCCCCCAATCCAGTTGTCGTACCCGGATTGCTCGTATCCCAAAATGAATGACCCGCCTCACCGGCATACCATGTTTTCCCATCTTGATGCCACAGATCGAAATTACCATTATATAATGGTGTGGCAGTCTCTGTCGTGAAGGTAGACTCGCCCAACACGCTTCCCGAGGCATCCACCAGTCGGCATTGATAAGCCGTGGCGGGCTGCAATCCCTCGATCTTCGCAGAGACCTTCGAACCGTCTGCCTTCGCAGAGACCTTGTTCCAAGAAGTCTCTCCCTGTTTCACATACTCAAACGAACAATTAGCCTCCGTTGCTTTCCCCTCCACAAACGCATACTTGCTCCAGGCATTCACGGAAAGGTCTCCGGCTGAAGGCTGCGAGCCTCCCTCCTCATCGGTCAGACGGACATATACCGTCCATATTGTCCCCTTATTGGGCTCGCTCCAGGGATACTGAACCAAAAACTTCTGTGGAGAGGTGAAATCTTTCACGGTAGTAGGATTTGGCGTCACCTCGCCATAGGCTCCACCCAAAGCCAAAGAGGTTATAGAGATATTCTTCAGGTTCTCTCCTTTCCCTACATAAATAATCACTCGATTATCCAGTTCGTCAATAGAATAGTCTATCATACCCTTGGCCTCGACCTTCCGGTCTATGATTTGCTTCACCTTTACTTGCCATACATAATCTTGATAGGTTTTTATAGTAAAATTGACCGGTTTGGTAAAATCGACCCTCGTATTGGATGACATAGGAATACTATCCAATGAGGCGAATCCGGCAAACGGGAATTTATTAGGATTAGCACAGAGAGCCGAATCAACCAAAACCTGCGCATCCCTTGGATTCACCACCAAACGAGTAAGTTTCAATCTAGAAATATCAACAGAATCATTTACATACAGTAATATGGTCTTTGCCGAAGCATCAATTAATGCCGCATCATCCGAAGAGCCTTCAGCCGGACGCTGTCCCTCCACACGAATGTCCGTGATACCCGCATTGACGATCGGATAGGGTATATCATTCTCTATCGCACAGGAAGCCAGCACGAAGAAAACAAAAAGGCAAAAGCGACAGGTCGCTTTATATATATCGTTGATTATTCGCATATCCAATTACAAATAGAAAGTCATACCTATGTTAATGGAAAAAAGATTGATCTTGAAATTACCGGACGATGTACGGCTCGAACCCTGCTCCACTTGGTTGGTCGTCTGGTCGATCCATTTGAAATCGAAACCCATCACGCCGACCGACACCTCCACGGCGCTCCAATCGGTGATAAAGGCGGCCAGTCCGGGGGCGAAACCAATCTGTAGGTTCTGTACCTTCTGGTAAGTACCATCATAATTAGCCCCCGAGCCTGTGGAATTCTTGCCCGTACCGTAGCCATAGGTCACACGAGCCTCGTTGAAGAGACCGAATATCTTGCTCTTCCCAATCGGGATATAGGTACGCAGGAAACCGGATGTCTCATATTTATGCTCCAGATAATAGAGGTCCTTGAACGAGATGGTAATGTCGCCCAAATTGGCATCCACATTCCCTAGATCCAAATAGTTCCTACGGTAAGCGAAGCGAACACCGGCCGAGATATTATCCCGGAAGAAATAGCCCACGTACGGACTTATCGCAAAATTATAGCCATTCCCTTCCAAATCCTTTATAACAAGAAAGTTCAAGTTGCTCTCGTCATGCTCGGAATACGATACGGCACCTCCGGCCATCCATGTTCCTTTCGGGATGAACACAGCCTCCTGTACCTCTCGGTCGATGCGCTTAATGGCGCGTTTACCGCGTTGTGCATTTACGGTACCGGTCACTATTGCTAATAACAGCAATAAGGTAAATAGTTTTCTACTCATTCAAATAATTCGCTCTATTGTTATTGCCATTTTCTAGTTCTATCCTTTATATTGCCACAAAGATATTTAAAATCTACTTAGCAAGGAAGATATCCTTACTTGCCAAATAGATTTATAGTAAAAACTTATTGTTCCCTACATAGACTTTCAGCCTATGGTTTATTTCCACATTGTAGGCTCGTCATCGTAAATGAGTGAAAAATCATCGAGATACATTATGCTGCCATCGCCTCCGGTGAAATAGTCGCCATACTTGCTGGACGAGCAGACCACAATGATATGGGTCGGTTTCTCCGTCAGATTCTTATATTTCAAGAGGATATTGAACTCCTTCCATTGTCCGTTGGTACTTACGCATTCCGACACAGGCACCTCACCATAGGCGATAATGTTCGCATCATTCTCAAAATCGATCGCAGTTTCTGCCATTTTGGTATTATCTATAGTATATTGCTTTTTAGACATCGCTATATAAATAGAACAAACATCAGGATCTCCTTTTTCAACAACTGCGTCAGCCGGAAGATTATCCCCTACATGAGTTACATTTACCGGAGCGTATTGGAACCAGCCCTTTAATGCTGTTGGACGAGAAGCGAACGGCTGACCAAAATTGATCTTAGCACCATTCATACCAACCAGCCCACCAAAAGATCCGGTATACAGGCTCGCCGCTGCGAATTTCACCTTAAACTGGGATTTCAACTCCGCAGATTTTCCGCCCGATGTATGCACAACCGCTGAACTACCTTGGGTAGGATTGATATTCACTATGGCTCCCAACCCCGTTGTCGTACCCGGGTTACTCGTATCCCAGAATGATTTACCGGATTCCCCAGCATACCATGTCTTTCCATTCTGATACCATAAATCAAAATTAGCATTATATAATGCGATAGCCGCCTCCGTAGTAAACTCTACGATTTCGCTTGCCACCTCTTCCGTATCCTTATAGATAAAACGGTATTGATATTTTGTTGCAGGAGTCAAGCCCGTAATCCTTACCGAATAGGTATCGTTTTCACCTACGGTCAGATACGCAACCGGAGTCCAAGCCTCGTCTGTTGCCAGTTTATATTCCATCGCCAACTTGCTTTGATCCAAGACACCTGCCTTTGAAAGCACCTTCCCCTCCAAGTAAGCAAATGAACTCCAAGCGTTCGCCGCACTTGCCGATAGAGTTGTCTTAGCGGTCAGAGGCACACCTATGGTGAAATTATAGGTCTTGATTGTTCCGTCCAAAGTAATATCAATACTGGTAGAACCATTTGGCGAGTCAGCCACTTTATACATCAAGCGAACATTATCTCGAGCTTTTACCGCACGAACGGTATCTTTCTTAGAATGTAGTGTACCCTTTTGATTCGTTACGCTCGTTGAGATAATCAACGACTTCTCGGGAACTGGGAAATAGGCCTTTGCTGTCTCGTTCTTACCTAACTCAAAGGTAAGGCGGGTTCCAGTTTGGTCTGCCGAATCAGCCACAACAATGGTCGCAGACTTAAAGCTTTTCTTGAACAGCTCGTCAAATTCAACAGTCACCAAGACATTCGCCAATGTACAGATAACTTCGGCCGTCACATCCTTTCCTGCCATAACCTCTACCTCAGCTGATCCCACATAATAGGGCTTATCAAACTCGGCAGCTTTACCATCGAAGCCATTTGAAGAGGCTTTCACCACGTATTTACCCGTAGGCAAGGAAAATCGCTCTCCATCCCACGCCGTATAGTCATCCGTTTCCTTAACAACACCTCCTTGATCATTCAAGATTTGTACCGCCAACTGTTTGGGATTATAAACAACCTCCTCACTTCCCGCTTTGGTGGCTGTGGAATTATTGGTCGTTATATCCATACTTAAATAACCGGTATTTTTCATGGATGTATCATCCTCGGCCTGGCAAGCGACCAAACCTAATACCAACACAAAAAATAAAAGTGTATATATTGTCTTCATATTATTCAGCCACTTTTACACTTAATTTATCTTTTACGACTTTACCATCATTATCTTCCACCGTAATATTAAATACGTGTCCTTCTGGATCTGTTGTAACACCTCCACCAGTACTTGGATCTAGCAACAAACTAAAAAAGGCATGTACCGGAAATTCATAGCTCTTTTCTCCACCAACAGGTAAAGTTACACCCATTGACGTCAACGTCTCTCCTAAAGCTTCATTTCCTATCAATTTAAACTCTTCACCAAATAGATCTTTAACTATTGACGCAAAAAGCTCATTTCCTCCCTTTATCGCGACAGTGATATTTTTCAAGCCGGCAGGAGTTGATATAATAACATTTGCATTTTTTTGTTCATCAGCGGGCAACGTATAAAGAGCTTGCGGTATCGTGATTGTCGGATCATCACCCGTCACCGGTGGTGTCGGAGGTTCAGGATTCTCTTCGCCACTATCACCTTCCACTTCTATATCAATATTCTCATTTGTCTCTTGGTTAAAACCGTTAACCGTGATGGTGATACCGGTTTTATTGAGATCCACTTCTTTTCCGGGAGCCAACGAGATCGCCAAACCATCTCCTCCTACAAAATAGGGGCTGTCGCTTTCTACAAAATCAGCACTTTCCTTCTTCGTTAATGTCTGATTTATAATAACTTCTTCACTCGTTTCCTTCACTATAGCTGTTCCCGACACATAAATCTTATCTGTCTCAGCAGCCATTTTCCAATAAATCGGAGTTGGGTTTGGATTTTCTTGCGTATAAATATCTGAATGACCGCACTTGTCATCCACCGTAATAGACCATTTGCTATAATAGTTTATAAACTCGGAGGTAAAATCCATCGCAATTTTGACATTCTGGATCTTACATTTCACCGTAGCGGTTTTTTCCACACTAGGCATTATCTCTGCTTTTTCTACACCTCCATAATAAGGATCGTACATCTTTTCGGCAAACTCTCCCGGCGAATGCGCCTCTATCTCATAATTTCCTTTCGGCAACTCAATCACACCATTCGCATTTTCTTCTTTAAACTTAGCAAACGACTCATAGTTTTTAGTAAGATCAAAATCCATCGCCTTGATCACGAGCGGAAAATCTTCTTTCTGATCAGTTGCTCCTTTCGTTGCTAAAGAAGCAGAGGAACCTGCGCTCACGTCAAGTGTCAAATAGCCAGTTTCCTTTGGGATCTCTTTCCCGAAAATCTCCTCTTTCATCTCACACGACATCAAGCCGGAAAACAAAACCGTGCTCAACATCCATATATTGATCGCTTTCATATTCTAATCTCTTATTATTACTGTTATATATATTTATACCCAATCCCCCGGAATAACGATATCTACCGGATGATCAACCGTAGTCTCCTCAATTGTAATCGAAATTCCTAAATTGCCATTGTTGACTACTGGTTTCAAAGTAAGTTTCAAAGCATCCGCTGGACTTAACGTATAGGTCTTAACCGTCCCTTCTGCTTTTACATTCTCTTTCTTAGTCAAGCTTACCGTAACCTGGACCTTTTCCTGATTACCTACCTTAAAATACATCGGACCGACTGTCGCCTTTGCCCAAACAAAAGAAGAGGGTTTCTGCGCCTCTGTCTCAATCTTCAAGGAATAGTCGGAGAAATACTCATCCATCTTCGGATCGAACACAACATTAATTCGAGCTGAGCTGGGCTTACATATTACAGGAGCTGTCACCTCCTTTCCCTCCTTCACTTCAAAAGCAGCTTCGCCAGAAAAATACAACACATCGGAAGAAACCGGTTTATCTTCACCCGTAAAGGCTTTCAACACATAGTTACCAACATTCAAAGAATATTTCTCTTCCAAATTCTTATACAAATCATTAATAATAAGATTCTCCTCTTGCCCGGATTTAAACACTTGCACAGTATAATTGTTCACATCCTTATACTCACTCTCATCCACGGCTTTTGTTTGAAAACCGACCTCCGGTGCCAGATCTATTTTCACGAAACCTTTGCCCTTCGGAATATCCAAATTATCCACTTCAGAGCTACAGCTACCCAACATCAAACAACAGCCCAGTAAGCAGGCCATTCCCATAGATGTAAAATTCTTTTTCCTCATATAAATGCTTTTTTCAATTACTTCAATTCGTATAGATCCATTCGATCCCAATTCGGATGCAAAAGAATATATTTCACAAAGATCCTACAAGGTCTATTTGTCTTATTACCTATTCCTTTTTTTAGATTCCACACCTCACCCCTACACATACAGAGCCATTTATAAAGAGTGACCATGTCCTATTTTTACAACCCATTGTTCCTTTTATTAGAAACCGTGCCTAAACAGAATGCGCTCAGACAAGAGCCGCCCCTAGAGAAAGCAAGATTACAAGATAGTCGCTTCGATGGAAGAAAAAAGGATTTGACAAAATGGCAATTTGTAATCTCAACCTCTTGAGTATCGATTATTTCGGGGCAAAGTACTACTTACTTCCAAATTCATAAGAGAAAATTAGCAATTATTTGAATGATAGCCATATATCAAAAAACGACATTTTGTTCTAGCAAAAATAATTCATCGTAATTCATATTATGGGGAGTGAGAGAGGGAAAAAACAGTCTTACAATAGGGTTATAACAGTATAAGAATGCCTATTCACGACTACTTACACCCCTATTCACGACTACTCACGATGCCCAACGGCAGTATAGGCATTGCCCAATGCTGCCTATTGCATACATATTCGCCGTCTAACGTGTACCGAAAACGTTACTTTTTAACATAAAAGGCCACTTATCTTCCTGATTCTTTCGCTATTTTGATAGGTCAAGGAAATACCCCTGTCACAATATACATCCAAATTCAATCAAAACGAAACAGAAAAGATAATTCTAATGGCAACTACTTCCTTCGACAAGAAACCATACCAGTCCAGCCCAAACACCCAAGCGACTCCGAAAAGCCTCCGGAATACCGCAAGTTTCAGACGCTCGTATAATTTTCCTTCCACAAGACACGGCAAATCTTTAAAAATGCCTATTTTTGTCAAACGTTCCCGATAAGTGAATAATTAAACAAACATGGAAAATGACATTCCCAAAATAGACCTGCCTCAAGATTGGGTGATCGGGAAGCTTTCGATCGAAGATATAGGCCTGCTGAATCTGTATGCGAATTACCCATGCCGATTGAAAGCGGGGATTTTCGTGCTATGCCTAGGAGGAGAGATCGAGGCATCCATCAACTTAACGCAACTCAAGGTAGAACCCGGAAGCTTCATCACCATCATGCCCGGATCAATCCTGCAGATCCATAGGGCAGACGGGGACCTACAGATCTATTTCATGGGATTCTCATCTGATTTCCTCAGCCAAGCGAACTCCAGCAAAGCTGTCATAGACATGCACTATATCGTGAAAGACAATCCGGTGTATAAGCTAAAAGAGAAAGCCCAGCCTCTTATGAAAGATTATTTTGAGTTATTACTCAAAACATACGAGTTTTACGCCACGAAAATAAATCGCGGGATTACCAACCATTTGTTTACCGGTATGCTGATGGGGATCAGCAGCATGTATAAAGACCAGACGGAAGACCTGTCAATGCTCTCTAAAGCAGAGCTAATCAGTAAGAATTTCACTCAACTAGTAATGCAAAACTATACCATGCAACGATCCGTTGCATGGTATGCCAAGCGGCTTGGCATCACGCAAGCACACCTAAGTACGATCGTCAAACAAAGTACGGGAAAAACTTGCATAGAGATTATCACCTCGATGGTTATCATGGACGCAAAGGCACAACTAAAATCGACGAACCTTACCATCCACGATATCGCCTATACACTGAATTTCACTAATATGTCCTTCTTCGGAAAGTATTTTAAACGCCATGTAGGTATGAGTCCGCAAGAATACCGCAATTCCTAAACAACCCTAAAAAAGTAAGCTAGCTTACTTTTAAAGCACTTCCGGCCGGGTGTCTTTTCCTGAAATCACTGGTTCTTCTTTAATTTAGCTGAAGAGCTAGTTGAACAGTAAAACTCGTTTACCGAACAAGATTGGTATACAGCACGTTAAGTCATCCACAAAAGACTTCCCAAGTGATTAGTTATTCACTTCCCAAGCCGTAAGCTGACCACTAGGTATAGCCGTCAGTTGTTCACTCGACAAGCCGTCAGTTATTCACTTCAACAGCCATAAATAGCGCGATTTCCAACTAATATAAAGATAGTTTTTTCAGCTTAGTAACTGCACTATTATGGTTAATAGATGTATTCTAAGTGCAATCTCACATCCCCCAATTCTCCCTATCCAAACTCCTATACTGTATCGCCTCCGCCAAATGCCGGACTTCGATATGTTCCGAATTATCCAAGTCGGCTATCGTGCGGGAGACTTTCAGGATACGGTCATAGGCACGGGCGGAGAGGCAGAGACGTTGCATGGCGGTTTTGAGGATGGAGAGGCCGGAAGCGTCGGGAACGGCGTACTGATGGAGTAGCTTGGAGTTCATCTGGGCATTACAATAAATACCCTCATAAGCGGCAAAACGCCTTTCCTGGATCGCACGGGCTTTTATGACCCGCTCACGGATAGCGATACTAGGCTCTGAGGGCTGTTGCTCGGAAATCTTCTCGAAAGGGACAGGGACAATCTCTATCTGGATATCGATACGATCGAGTAATGGGCCGGAAATGCGGTTCATATATTTCTGGACGGCTCCGGGAGAACAGAGACAAGGACGGTCCGGATGGTTGTAGTAGCCGCAGGGACAAGGATTCATGGAGGCCACAAGCATAAAGCCGGCTGGATATTCCACCGTGAAACGGGCACGGGAGATATTGATCACTCGATCTTCCAATGGCTGTCGCATGACTTCCAAGACACTCCTGTTAAATTCCGGCAACTCATCCAAAAAAAGGACACCATTGTGAGCCAAGCTGATCTCTCCCGGCTGCGGGAAAGTGCCCCCTCCTACCATGGCGACATTAGAGATCGTATGATGGGGAGAGCGAAAAGGACGTTGTACCATCAAGGAGGTGCCACCTCCTATCTTACCGGCTACGGAATGGATTTTAGTTGTTTCCAAGGACTCATGCAAGGTAAAAGGGGGCAAGATCGTGGGGAGACGTTTCGCCAACATGGACTTGCCACTTCCGGGAGGACCTACCATGATCAGATTATGTCCGCCGGCGGCGGCCACCTCCATCGCACGCTTCACGTTCTCTTGTCCCCGGACATCGGAGAAATCGCAATCAAACAATTGCTGGCGGTCGTAAAACTCCTTACGGGTATCAATGACCGTAGGCCGCAATGTCGGTTTCCCCTCCATAAACTCCAGCACCTCTTTGATATTCGAAGCTCCATACACTTCCAGATCGTTCACTACCGCAGCCTCACAAGCGTTTTGCTTGGGTAAGATAAAGCCCTTAAAGCCTTCTTCCCTAGCCTTGATAGCGATAGGCAATGCCCCTTTTATCGGTTGGAGGCTCCCATCCATAGAAAGCTCGCCCATCAATACGAATTTGGATAAGTTGGATGAATCTATCTGCTCTGCCGCCGCCAGAATACCGATCGCCAAAGGCAGATCATAAGAAGACCCTTCCTTACGGATATCTGCGGGGGCCATATTAATAACGATACGATTGCGGGGGAATTTATAACCACATACTTGAAGAGCCGAGATAATGCGTTCATGGCTCTCACGAACGGCCACGTCCGGAAGACCGACTAAAAAGAATTGGATACCTTTGGAACAGTTCACTTCTACGGTAACGACCGTAGCGGAAATCCCCTGCACGGCAGCGGCATAAGATTTTACTAACATAGTTAAGAATTTTGAGTTACTAATTACAAATTAAAACCGGAACCTCCTGTTTTCAATCGCTCAGTCTTCGAACAAGTTTTCCAGTGTTTGCTTGATCTCGATTCCATTCTCTGTTTTCATCAAGATCTTATGATCCTCATCTATCAAGAAACAGCGTGGCAATACGCTTACGTTATACAGATCTATCAACATAGCCGCTTGTCCAGCCGAATCTGTTACCAGGTTCCACGCTATACTATCCTTCTTCAGTACATCCCGGACATTATCCGGATTATCGTCCAAGCTAACCAAAAGAATATCCAACTGATCTTTCGGATATTTCATCGCTACCTTATCCAGATATAGATCCTCTGTCTGGCACATATCACACCAAGGAGCAGTAAATGTCAGCAATAAATATTTCTGCGGGAAAGAATCCAAACTTACCGTATTCCCATAAATATTCCTTACGGAGAAATCTGGGGCTTCCGCACCCAAAGCCGTACGTTTCGCACGGGCGCTATATTGCTCCAGCTCCTTCACCAGATAAAAGTCTTTCAACCTTGGATTCAATAACGCCAACAACTCATCAATTTTACGAGTATCATCGGGATCTGAGAAAAAAGATTGAATCAAGACAACGGATACCTCTTCATCCGGGTTCTCTTTTACGTACCGGATCGCTTCCTCGCTCAATTGCATATTAACATTCGCCAAACGAGCGGCGATATCCGTCTCCTCGATCGTATCGTTCAAATCCTTGCTATTTAAAGAATTTGATAAATTTGTCAATTCCGTCAATAAAGGAGCGATTTTTTTCTTAAAAGCGGTCAACTTATCATTTGTCCGTCCCCCCTTTACCTGCAATAGCAATGGAGAGTTAGCGTCGCCCGTGATTTTTACGGTTTCTCCCGGTTCCAGATAAGCCGTAACCCAATGCTCTTTATCCGCAAAGAAGATAGTCACACAATGGAAACCCGCTTCATTTTGATCGATCTGGAACTGCCCGGGTTTCGTACAAACCACCGTATCAACCTCTTTATAATTATCCTTCTCAAATACAGCATATACGGTTTGATCTTCCAGATTAGAAAGTTCCCCTTCAATCCGATAGACATAATCCTTGCCACAAGATGACAAACAAATTATAAAGCCAATAATAAGTGCCAGTTTTTTTATCATTACTCCTTTTTAAGCTCTTCTTATAACAGATAATCCGGTCTAAAGGTAGGAATATTTTTTTTAACTACTTTACATTTATAATAAAATTAACGTAGTTATCATAAAAAAAGCGCAGAATTAGTAATTCCACGCTTTTTTATAAAGATATTTTTAAACCTTGACCTTTTTTGATCAAGGTTTTTTAAGCAATTATAACTGAGGACCAGCAGCAACCAATGCCTTACCAGCTTCGTTGCCCGTGAACTTAGCAAAGTTCTTCTGGAAGCGAGCAGCCAAATCCTTCGCTTTCTCATCCCATTGAGCAGGATCAGCATAGGTATCGCGAGGATCTAAGATCTTCGGATCTACGCCCGGTAATGCAGTCGGAACCTCGAAGTCGAAATACGGGATCTTCTTTGTCGGAGCCTCATTGATAGAACCATCAAGGATAGCGTCGATGATACCTCTTGTATCTTTGATAGAGATACGTTTGCCGCTACCGTTCCAACCTGTGTTCACCAAGTAAGCCTTAGCGCCAGTCATTTCCATCTTCTTAACCAACTCTTCGCCGTATTTTGTCGGGTGCAATGACAAGAAAGCAGCACCGAAACAAGCGGAGAATGTAGGAGTCGGTTCCGTGATACCACGCTCTGTACCTGCTAATTTAGCGGTAAATCCAGACAAGAAGTAGTATTGAGTTTGCTCCGGAGTCAAGATAGATACTGGAGGCAATACACCAAATGCGTCAGCAGACAAGAAGATAACTTGTTTTGCGTGCGGGCCTTTAGAAACCGGCTTAACGATGTTCTCGATGTGATAGATCGGATAAGAAACACGAGTGTTCTCTGTAACTGACTTATCAGCGAAATCGATCTTACCATCAGCGGCAACTGTTACGTTCTCAAGAAGAGCGTCACGTTTGATAGCGTTGTAGATATCCGGCTCGCTCTCTTTATCCAAGTTGATAACCTTAGCGTAGCAACCACCCTCGTAGTTGAATACACCCTCGTTATCCCATCCGTGCTCATCGTCACCGATCAACAAACGTTTCGGGTCCGTAGACAAAGTAGTCTTACCAGTACCAGACAAACCGAAGAAGATAGCTGAGCTCTTGCCCTCTTTATCCGTGTTAGCGGAGCAGTGCATAGAAGCGATACCACGCAACGGGTTCAAGTAGTTCATGATAGAGAAGATACCCTTCTTCATCTCACCACCGTACCAAGTATTCAAGATAACTTGCTCTTTAGTCTTCAAGTTGAAAACAGTAGCAGTCTCAGAGTTCAAGCCTAATTCTTTGTAGTTGTCAACTTTAGCCTTAGCAGCGTTGAAAGAAACGAAATCAGGTTCGCCGTAGTTAGCCAATTCCTCAGCTGTCGGACGGATGAACATATTAGTTACGAAGTGAGCTTGCCAAGCAACCTCCATGATGAAACGTACTTTCAAACGAGTAGCCTCGTTAGCGCCACAGAATGTATCGACAACGAACAAACGTTTGCCAGACAATTCTTTTACGGCTTTAGCCTTCAAGTCTGCCCAAGCGGCCTCAGAACAAGGCTTGTTATCATTCTTATATTCATCAGAAGTCCACCATACAGAATCTTCGCTGGCTTCATTCTTTACGAAAAATTTATCTTTAGGAGAACGACCTGTATAAATACCAGTCATCACGTTTACAGCACCTAGCTCAGTTACTTGGCCTTTCTCGAAGCCTTCCAAACTCGGTTTAGTTTCTTCTGCGAACAGAACATCATAAGACGGATTGTGAACGATTTCTTTCACATCAACAATTCCGTACTTGCTTAAATCTAAATTAGCCATCTTGAATTTAATTTAAATGATTGACTTTATATAACTTTTCTCTCTACTCTAGTTCGATACGGTGAGGCTTTCCGACCTTTTGGAGCTTGCTGCGACTCCACCTTGTTAACCGCGGTACAAAAGTAATATTTTTTTTTATCGTACACAGCTTATTAAGGAAATTTTTCAGTAATAATTACTCTTTTCCATGCAATTAACAAAACCCTTAGTCTATTTGTAATATGGAGTTTACAAATCATATACTTTTAGCTAGCATCTCAACTATTTCCGAAGTTGTCATCATAGGTATTCGCTTTTATTGTGACTGAAACAAAGATATATACTTTTTTCCGCACAAACAAATCCAGCGTATAAATATAAGAAAGGCGCAGGATAAATATCTTGCGCCTTCTCTTATATCCAATCAGAAATATATTACTTTACCTCCCAAATCTCACCTTTCATCAAAAGGTCGTGTAATTTACGTGTAGGATTCTTCGCTTGTACCTCCTCGATTTGCTGGTGGACAGCCTCATCATAGGTCGGTCCCTCCACATCTCGTATTACGCCTAACGCAATTGGCATATCACCGCTCATCATGGCAAGCATCATATGCAAGGTGTTATCCTTCTCATGGGCGTCGTGTACCA